>JBFJON010000046.1:0-7365 GCA_041617575.1 Nitrospirales bacterium
GGCAACCAGTGTGGTGGGGAGCCCAAGCCGGATAACTATAAAACTAACATTGTGGTTCCCGTGAAATTGGCCGAATTGCTTTCGATAGCTATTCGGCTGCTTCAGGTATAAATGCTAATGCTTCTTCTTCTTGGAAGTGATCTTCAGCTTCTTCTGCTGGCATGAATTCCTGAACCCGCATGTTGCCGCTATCGACAACAAAGACGTGGCCGCGGCTATCGACCCCTAATCCATATGGAAAGTTGAATTGGCCTTCGTTGGTTCCAAACCCACCCCACTGGGTAATGAAATTTCCATCCCGATCGAATTTTTGAAGCCGCTGATTCCCAGTGTCGCTCACAAAGACATCACCGGCTTCGTCAATGGTGATACCCCATGGTGAACGAAATTGGCCAGGTTCTTGCGCTTGGGCACTACTGGCATGACCTGGCCCAATACCTCCTCCCCACTTTGTAAGCAATTGAGGAAGGACATTGGAACTGGTATCGAATTTTTGTATCCGATGATTGCCCATATCAACGACATATACCGTCCCATCGGTTTGGTCCACGGCAATCCCTCTGGCAAAATAAAATTGGCCATCGTTATTGCCAAAACTGCCCCATTGCATGATGAATTCACCGGTCTCATCAAATTTTTGTATACGGAAATTGGCACTATCAACGACATAGAGATAGCCGCGAACGCGATCAACTGCCACGCCCCATGGGGCATTGAATTGGCCTTCTCCATTGCCGCGTGAGCCTAATTTCATCAGGTAATGGCCGAGTTTTCCATCGAATTTTTGGATGCGGTGATTATTGGTATCTGCAACATAAACATTCCCACTTCCATCGCAAGCAATTCCTGTCGGATTATTGAAATTACTGTTCGATGACCCAAAATTTCCCCATAAGAGAATAAAATTGCCATTTCGATCAAACTTTTGCACACGATTGTTCCCGTTATCCACCACAAATATGGATCCTTGTCGATCAATCGTCATTCCATACATAGGACTAATAAATTCACCCCCATGCAGAAGGGAGGCCCCCCGTCCAGGTTTGCCCCATTTGGTCACACAGATATAGCCTGAGGTATTGAGTAGGATATTGGCGCTGGCAGGCACGGAGACGTTGTTATTGGCGTCCTTAAACCAGACATATACTGTTTTGGTCCCATCCCCAGGAGAAGTGGTGAACGGGATGGTGGCACCGAATTTTTGCTCCGGTTCAACTTCAACCCATCCAGGCATCGTGGCACTTGGCGTCATGGGATTTTCAGAAATGAAATAGGCGGTGACACCGCTATCCACGTCCTTGGCCGAAATGGTGGAAACCATATCCGGACTATTGGTCATATATGAACCATGGTTTAGCACAATATCAGGGTTTTGCGGGGCAGCAATGTCGATAAGAACGGGAATGGAGGTTTGTTCATCAGAGAGTTGGCTCTCGGCTTCATCTTCTGTCACGGCGGTCAGCGCATAAAAGTATGGGGTGTTATTGGTCAAGCCGCTATGAATATATGGTGTGGTCACCCCTTCAATTTTTGTGGAGGTATCAATAGTGAGGTTGGGGGCAGTACTGAAATAAAGGTTATAGCTTATGGCATTGGGAACTTCTAACCAACTCAGGATGTTTTCGGTGTCCCCAGGCTTGACCGCTAGATTAATTGGAGCGGAAAGGTCAGCTGTGGTGGGTTTTTCCTGCTTGCCTCGTTTCAGTTCTTCTTCAGTAGGAGCAAATTTCGTTAATCGATGATTCCCGCTATCTATCACATACACAGATCCTTCTTTATCTACGGCAATGCCGGAAGGGAAATTCAGTTGGCCTTCTGTTAATCCTCGGTTGCCCCAGGAGCAAAGATATGTACCATTAGGTTCAAATTTTTGGACGCGATGGTTTCCGCTATCTACCACATAGACATAGCCTAACGGATCGCATGCCACTCCCCAAGGAGACTTGAATTGGCCGGGAGCGTTGCCTTCTTTGCCCCATTTCAATAGAAAATTTCCTCGTGAGTCGAATTTTTGAATCCGATGATTTCCTTCATCAGCCACGTAAATATTGCCAACAAAATCGACTCCAATACCACGCGGGTAAAAGAATGCGCCATCGTACCCGCCATCTCGACCCCATGTGAGAACGGCGGACCCATCGGGGAGAAATTTCTGTACGCGGGCATTGCTGGTATCCGATACAAACAAGTTGCCTTGTGAATCAGTCGTGATTCCCCAAGGAACGTCAAATTTCCCAGCTTCGGCCCCTCTCCAGGCAAAACCAAACCTTCCCCAGGCATTGATGATATTGCCTTCGGAGTCGAATTTTTGGATTCGATTGTTACCGCTGTCTGCCACGTACACGTCTCCCTCGGGCGAAGTGGCGATGCCACGTGGGTAATAAAAATTTCCCTCTGTCGAATCGGGTTCTTCACCCCATCGCGCAAGGAATTTCCCAGATTTATCAAATTTCTGGATTGAATGATTATCAGTATCACCAACGTAGATGTTCCCGTCTTTGTCAACAGCAATGCCTGTTGGCGATTTAAATTCTCCGTCATCAACCCCTTCACACCCAATTTGCATGACCGTCAGGTAGGGTGAGGGAATGGACATGACTTCTTCAGATAATGGACTTTCTCCCCCTTCCGTGACGACAGTGACGGCGTAGTGATAACAAAGATTATTTGCCAAATCATTGTGTACGTAGGGAGAGGCCACTCCTTCAATGCAGTTGGCTGTGTCTTTTTTTATGCCAGCTAGGGGAATGAAATCTTCTCGTGACGCAATAGGACGAGAGAGGTCGCAGGGTTTAATTTGTACGCCTTTTGTGGTCACAAAATATAAATTGTAATAAAGGGCTTGAGGAACTGCATCCCAGGATATCGTGGTTCGACCGTGATCAGGAATGGCGCGAACATTAGAAGGGGCCGGAGGGAGTTTGTCGTCTTGGCTTTGTCCGGCACCCCAGTCTTCGTTCTCATTTTCAATTGCCAGGAAGCATATCTGTGGCCTAGATCCAAAAAATAAGGTTTGTAAAAATTTTGTGGTCATACTGTTCCCCTAAGGTAATTAAATCGCACCGTATTTTGTTTGATTTTTCTAATGAATACAATAACTTAGGTATGAAGTCTATCAGGGGAAAAAGAGGGAAGTCAAGAAAAGACAAACTGACACACAGACCTGCGCAAATCTATTAACAGAATTCTGCAGAGTCGGTTAAGGCCATTAATAAATTTGACCTGGACGGGGGAATTCGTTGGGGAAAGGTAGGAATTCCCTGTCAAATGGAAAACTTAACTAACCCATTCCGGATAGCAATCTGAAAATAACACTAAAAATTAAGATGGTTGCTCAATTCCTGCTTTGGTGACATTGGCCGCTTGAGGTCCTTTCGCTCCTTCTACCAAATCGAATTCCACAGATTCCCCCTCTTTTAAGGACTTAAACCCATCTTCTTGAAGGGCGGAATAATGGACAAACACATCTTGTCCACCTTCAACTTGAATAAAGCCAAACCCTTTTCGATCATTAAACCATTTAACGGTTCCCTTACTTTTCACGTTCGTTCCTCCCTTGCGGCCAGTGCGCGAAAATAGTTTAGAAGATTATCGAAGAATGGCATATATCCCAAAAAAGAAAAGCCGAAAAAGGCGCTAATTCCTCTTTCGGCTTCCGAGTATCGTAATCTTTCACTATCTTTGTACCTTTACAAAAACGAGAAAGGAAATACCATAGTTTGAAAAATCTGTCAATAAATGGCAGCATGAGAATTCTTCGTGGAGGATATTTTTTCTCCGGTGACTGACTGGGCGAGTTGTTGATGGTTCTTGAGTTTCTAGGCTTATTTCCTCTGAATTCCACCTTCTGCCCATATTTTTTGTTCCGTCCAGTCCGTTGATAAGACTTCTCGACCGGTACATTTTTCTGGAGCTTCTCCCACCGTTTTGGACCAGTCTGGCCGGTCTCTGCTTTATCATTTTCACGAAAGAAATGTTACGTCTGGTAGATTTGGTGATATCCCGAGGGATCAGTCTTTCTTCCCTCGGTGCCATCGTCATGCATTTACTGCCCTCTTTTCTTGTCCTTACTCTGCCCATTGCTTGTCTGATCGCCACGATTTCAGCTTTCAATCGAATGTCGTTTGATAACGAAGTGATTGCACTTCGAGCGGTGGGGGTGAGTTTTTGGCGTATTAATATTCCCGTGGTGGTGTTTGCTGGGGCCGTATTTGCCTTAACCATGGTGTTGTCAGAATGGGGACAACCCTGGGCGAGTGTGTCCTTAAAAACCCTGGCCTTAAGCGTGATTGAAGATGAAATGACGCTGAGCGTAGATTCCGGTGTTTTCAATGAGCCAATTCCGGGTCTCATGGTGTATGCCCCGAGTCCTAAGCACAGTTCAGGCCAAAAAAAAGGCGTGTTTATTTCCGACCAACGTGATCCTGCGCAACCCTTAATCATTGTGGCCCGACATTTTCAAATGTTGAAACAGAACGAGCGCCGACAAATGGGAATTCGATTGTTTGACGGGGCCATTCATCAGATTCCCCCCAATACCTCGTCTTTTCATCGCGTCACGTTCCGGACTTATGATTTTTGGATGCCGTCTCCGTTTCGATCCGCCAAAGCTAAGGCAAAGCGGAAAAGTTATGAGGAACTGCTCGAGAGTTTAGAAGCTTCGGGAGGCAAGGATTCCGGTACCCTCCGAGGGCTCATAGAACATCATAAGGATACCGCTTTCCCTTTCAGTACCTTTGTGTTGGGTCTTTTGGGTGTACCGATTGGCATTGTGTCTAAACGGTCAGGGAAAGCTGGTGGGTTTGCCATTGGTGTATTGGTGGTGATCGGATTTTACATGCTTAATGTCTTAGGAGAATTTCTGGTAACTACTGGAGGCATTGCTCCAATTGTTGGAGCATGGTTACCCAACGTTCTTTTAGCTGTGTTGACGGCATGGATGTTGAACCAAGCCCGAAAGCAATGAGGGGGTTAACTGCCATAGGAACGAGAGAATGAGAAAAATATTTTGGTATGTCTTTGGAAAGTTTAGCCGAAACTTTTTGCTCTGCATGGCTACGGTGTTGACGATCTATCTGGTTGTCGATTTTTTTGAAAAACTGCGGAAATTTTTAAAATACGATGCCGACCTATCCTTAATTTTGACTTTTTTTGCCTATCGAATTCCTGAAATCGTGTTTTTATTAGCCCCTCTTGGGGCGTTAATGGCTTCTATTTTAACTGTCGGGGGGCTAAACCGGACTCGTGAGATTACGGCCATGCGGAGCTGTGGATTAAGTTTTTATCAAATTGCCCTGCCGTTTTTTGCATTCGGCCTGTCTGTTAGTGTCGTGGGCTTCAGTTTAACGGCGGTGTTTATCCCGTTGGCGAACCTGAAAGCCGAATATGTGGAATCAGTGTTAATCAAGCAAAAACCCGAGGCCTTGCTGTCTGCTCCTGATGGGCTTTGGCTTCGTGTAGGCCAGAGGCAATTGTTGCAGATTGATTCCGTGGAGCAGGAGGGAACGCACCTAGCCGGTGTTCACCACTACACGTTGAGTGAACCATTTCGTCTCTCCGAGATTGTGGAGGCAAAACAGGGGTCATTTATACAAGGCGAATGGATGATGGAAAATGTCGTGCAGCGTCAGATCATGGGTGATGGTCGAGTAGCGATTAAGGAGCAGCCTCATCGAAGTATTGCTCTTCCGCTGACACCTGATGATTTTCAGAATTGGTTGTCGCAATCTCCCAAACATATGACGCTCTATCGATTATCCGATTATATCGAACGAATCAAGCAGGATGGACACCATTCCCAGCGCTATGTCACTGACTATTGGGCGCGTGTGGCCTATTCGATGGTTCCTCTCGTCATGACCCTACTCGGGGTTTCGATTAGTTTGCGTGGAAGCGGCGGACGAAGTGTGGGCACAGCTAAGGGCGTGGGACAAACCTTAGCGATTGGTTTTTTATTCTGGGCGGTGCATTCAGTGGGCATTGTCTTGGGGCAGAATGGGGCGCTGATGCCGATTGTCGGAAGTGGGATTGCCACGCTGATGTTCTTTATGGTTGGGGCTAATCTGTTTCTCAAGTTGAAATGAATGGCCCAAAAATTCCCTATAAGGGGGCGAATTCGAATAGGGAATTGTTTCACGATTGTTCACAATCGATGAATTTCTATGTTTTTCCCTCGATCACGCAAGTTTTTATCTTAATTCCAAAAAGGACAGGCCCGATAAGACCAGCACAGGCAAGAAACCAGATTGAAAATGTCGAAAAAGGGGCCATGGTGCAATCGATTCAAAGAGTTCAGGATCAAGGAAATAGGAAATCTAGGCAAGAGGTGTTCACTGTAGAATAAATCATTTAGCAGGTGACAAGGGCAAACTATCCGCGAGGGTAGGGCGCAAAGCCAAGAGACCCTGAACGAGTAAGGTGTTCATGGTTAGTCTGGTTACCGAACTGTATGTAGTCTGACTACGTTCGTTCATGCGCCCATTCCTCGGAATTGGGCGTTTTTTTTTTGGTCCGAAATGAAAGGCCAGGTTAAATGGACGAACATAGACAACATTCCAATGGGCTTGCCGTAGAGTCTGCGGTCCCAGCTTCTGTTTGTGAGAAGACGAAACCTCAGGAGTCCGTGGAGGCAGGAACATATTACTCGCAGCTTGATCAGGAACAATTGGCAGCGCTTCTGCAAGAATTTCTTCCCATAATTCGTCGAATGGCTGGAGCTATGGCTCTTAAGAACCCATTTTCATTAGATGTTGAAGATTTAACGAGTGTCGGTGCTATGGGGTTATTAAGTGCCCTGAAACGATACGATCCGAACCGAGATATTAAATTTCGCACTTTTGCGGAATATCGGATTCGGGGCATGATGTTAGATGAAATTCGTGCCATGGATTGGGTGCCTCGATCAGTTCGAGCCCGTCGAGAGGAAATTCGACGAATCGTTGATGAACACATTCAGAAAAATGGGTCTTCGCCCTCCATGGAAGAATTGGCGAAAGCGCTAGGGGTTTCTCAGGAAGAGGTTGAGGGGGTCGCAGCATGTCATCCCATGCTTGTGAGTTTGGATGAACCCCTTGGTTTTGGGGAAGATGGATGCACACTACGGGATGTGTTACCGGATCTCGAACATCACGATCCATTTATTGCATGTGCCAATGCGGAAATGAAGGCGGCCTTAAATGCTGCTTTGGTGACCTTATCGACTCGCCAACAGGAAGTCTTGCAACTCTATTATCATGTGGGAATGACCATGAAGGAAATTGGAGGCCGATTGGGCCTCACGGAGTCCGGGGTATGTCGAGTGCATTCTGGAGCCCTACGGCAATTACGTGTAGAATTAGACAGTATTGAAAACGGAAGTCGAACAAA
>JBFJON010000047.1:0-7358 GCA_041617575.1 Nitrospirales bacterium
CAAGAATCTCACCTTGTCTGGTTTGAAAAAAGCATGTTAGCATAACTAGCTTATTCAACTATTTGCAGCAAAGGCTCCTGCCTGTCTCTGACCCCCTCGTTTCGAAGGGGTGAATATGTACATCACTTTTTTATTGCCCCACTGTTCTTAGCCAAGAAACTCAGTATGTGCCGTCCTTCACCATCGCCATCCGTGGTAATCCCAGACCTTGTCTGATCACGGCTCCTAAACATATGGCTTTGCCAATACCCGGTACATTAACCAGGAACATTCTTTAGTGTCACTTAACCCCTACCAAGATTTTCGCGAGACCCTCATTCATGAGGGCTTGTTTGTGGCCGGCAAGGAAGATCACTGGCGCATTGGCTGTCATCCTTATTTGCTCTCCACTCACCTAGCCAAATTTCTGGAAGATCTTGGCCAGCATCTTCTGGCGTTTTATCAAGCGATAAATCGCGTATACATGGAGAGTCTAAAAGGCACTCAACCCACATGGGTCCATACATATTTAGATATGGGCAAACCAGACGATCTGCTGGATTTTGCCAGGATGAATCGGTTCAAGAATCATATGCCCGGGGTCATTCGCCCTGACCTGATTCCGACGGATTCCGGTATGGCGTTGACGGAACTAGACTCGGTACCAGGGGGTATCGGGTTAACCGGCAGTCTGAGTCGAATGTATGCCCAACAGGGAGCCTCGGTATGGCCCAGCACCGATGGCTTGATCAAAAATTTCTCCCGCATGTTGAAAGGGGCCATCAAGGAACAACCTTGTCGTATGGCCATTGTGGTATCCGATGAAGCGGATGCCTATCGTGCCGAAATGCAGTGGGTTGCCACACAACTCCTTCAGGAGGGTTGGGAAGCCTATTGCATCCATCCTCGGGACATCCGTTTTACTGAGGAAGGGCTGTTGGTTCATCAGGGCGGGCAAGACTATCCTGTTTCCCTGATCTACCGCTTTTTCGAATTATTTGATCTCAAGAACATTCCCAAAGGGGAATTGATTACCTATAGTGCGAAAAAAGGTCGAGTCGTGGTGACGCCGCCGTATAAGCCGTGGATGGAGGAAAAGTTGGCCTTGGCCTTGATTCATCATCCCATCTTGGAACCCTTTTGGGAAAAGGTGCTCTCATCCGAAACGATTGAATGTCTTCAGACCATTATTCCACCGACATGGGTCTTGGATCCTCGGCCTCTTCCACCGAATGCAGTCATTCCCGGGTTACGGCATCGGAATTACGCCGTGTCGAACTGGGATTGGCTGGGAGACACTACGCAAAAGGAACGGCATTATGTCATGAAGGTTTCAGGGTTTTCTGAATTGGCCTGGGGCAGCCGTGGGGTGTCAATTGGCCATGATATGTCCCAATCCCAATGGAATGAGAGGCTGAAACTTGCCCTGGACACTTTCGCGACCAATCCCTCCATTCTCCAGAAATTTCACAAAGGCCGGTTGGATGTGGTTGAATACTTCGATTACCCATCGGGTGTGGAAACCCGCATGGAAGGGCGGGTGCGGTTGTCCCCCTATTATTTTGTCGTGGATGGTCAAGCCGAATTAGGTGGGGTCTTGGCCACAATCTGTCCAAAAGATAAAAAGATTATTCATGGAATGCCCGAAGCCGTGATGATTCCTTGTCGGGTCGACAATGCGAAATAAGGCAGGAATACGTGAAACAAACACCGAAGGGGTGAGACGAAGGGGTGAGACTGGTACAATGAGAGAGGGCGAATTTTCCAAACCTGCACAACCATGAAGCTTTATCACACAGAATGGTGCCCAGAATGTGAAGTGGTCCGGCAAAAACTCGCGAATCTGGGTATTGGGTACGAAGATGAAATTGTTCCAGATGTGCGTCCGTTTCGAAAATCCGTCTATGAAGCCTCTGGACAATATTATGTGCCGGTCCTGGTTGATGGAGAGACCGTGTTGACGGAGATCGAAGAGATTGTGAAATATCTGGATACTTACATTACCAATGGGCATGAGTCCGGAGCAGCCTCCAACCCACCCCTCAGTTCACAGGATGAAAGGAAGGACTAAGTTATGGAGGATTGGAAAAAAATTCTGGCCCAAAGCATCACCAAACCTAAGGACTTGGCCAAGCATTTAGGCGTGGACGAAAAAGAAGTGGCGGACGTCGTTGGCCCCTACCCCATGCGAATCACGCCGACCGTCCTCGCGACCATAAAAGAAAAGGGCGATGCCATTTGGAAACAGGTGGTACCCGAGGGTATTGAATTGGACGACATTGATGCGCAGGATGACCCACTTGAGGAAGATACCGATAGCCCGGTGCCACATTTGGTGCACCGATATCCTGATCGGGTCCTGCTCATGGTGACTAATCAGTGCCCAATTTATTGCCGGTTTTGTACACGCAAACGATTGGTTGGAAAACCCGGATTTCTGAAGAAGGGCGAGTTAGATCAGGCTGTAGCCTATTTGAGAGAACATACCGAAGTACGAGATGTGATCTTATCTGGTGGCGATCCGTTACTGTTACCTGATAATTTAATTGAACGAATTCTCAAGGCGCTTCGGTCCATCCCT
The DNA here is from genome assembly GCA_041617575.1 of Nitrospirales bacterium. Classification (GTDB taxonomy): domain Bacteria; phylum Nitrospirota; class Nitrospiria; order Nitrospirales; family UBA8639; genus Nitrospira_E. The sequence goes on from JBFJON010000047.1 coordinate 2,561, forward strand.
CACTTGGAATTGATTCGGTTTGGGACTCGGGTGCCTGGGACGCTTCCGCAACGCATCACTCCGGAACTGTGTGAAATCGTCAAGCGATACCATCCCATCTATATGAATTTGCATTTTAACCATCCGGATGAGCTGACCCCGGAAGTCAAGGAAGCCTGTGGGCGTTTAGCGGATGCGGGGATCCCATTGGGCGCACAAACGGTTTTGTTAAAAGGGGTCAACGATGATCCCGAAATCATGAAACGCCTGATGCATCAATTACTCCTCGCCCGAATCAAACCCTATTACTTGTATATGGCTGATCTCACAAAAGGAACGAATCATTTTCGAACCACTGTGGAAACCGGTTTACGAATTATCCAAGCACTCCAGGGCCACACGAGTGGCATGGCGGTTCCGCATTTTGTCATTGACGCACCAGGCGGCGGTGGGAAAATCCCGTTATTGCCGAATGAATATCTGTTGAACTTGGATGAAAAGGGGGCGGTGCTCAAAAATTTCGAAAATAAAACCTATCATTACCCGCAACCCACAACAACCGACCATCGGGAATTGCCGATGGTGAATACTTCCGTTTCGCGTGATATGTGCAGCGCCGGGGCTATGGATGACTAGGGTCCTTCACAAAATACCCGATGCAATTGGGAGCCCCAGATTTGTGATCGAGGCGTCGCTCATCACTTCCATACTTCCGGTATTAGCGCTTTTCGCACCTTGGCTCGCTCCCCAATCGTATCCGCCAATTGTACCGGGTATTTCGTGACGGACCCGTAATGGCCTCTCCACGTAATTCAGGCATTCTTCCGTTCCAACAATTGGCCTCGTTGGTCCGTGAGGGTGCCATTTGCGCTGATCTGCCAATTTCTCAAGAGCAGATCCAACCCGCCAGTCTGGATTTACGATTGGGCAACAAAGCCTATCGGTTGCTCAGCAGTTTTCTTCCCGAACCCTCCGATCAGCAGTCGCAATTCACCATTGAAGATCTGTATCGATCAGATTTGGTGATGTACGATATGGATTTAAGCCAAGGGGCGATTCTGGAAAAAGGGCATGTCTATTTGGTGCCGTTGATGGAACGGCTCAAGCTTCCCACTGACATTCGGGGTCGGACCAATCCGAAAAGTTCCACGGGTCGGTTGGATATTTTTACTCGGGTGGTCACAGACCTTCACGTGGGTTTTGATGAAGTGCGTTCGGGCTACCAAGGCCCATTGTTTTTGGAAATTGTCCCCCGGTCATTTACCATTCGAGTCCAAGCCGGTTTGGCATTGAACCAATTGCGACTCATGTCAGGGAAACCTCTGGTTTCAGATACATCTCTACGGGCCGTACATCGCAAAACCCCCCTGTTGTGCCATAATGGCGAGGATGGACAATCCGACAGCCCGTTACCGGTCAAGGACTTGCGCGTGGATAAGGGATTGTTTCTTCGGGTGGATTTACGAGGCAATGCAGCTAAAGGTCAGGCAATCGTCGGATACCGGGCTAAGAAAAATAGTCACATCATTGATCTTAGTAAGATCGGCCATTATTCCGCAGCAGATTATTGGGAGCCACTCCATCGGAATGGCACAGCGACCATGCTCCTAGAACCCGAGGAATTTTATATATTAGCCTCGAAAGAACGCATCCAAGTGCCTCCTGGATATTCTGCGGAAATGGTCGCGTATGAAGCAGCCTGTGGAGAGTTGCGTACCCATTATGCCGGATTTTTTGATCCGGGATTTGGCTATGCCAATCCCACGCGCAAAGGCACGCAGGTGGTGCTAGAAGTGCGGCCACACGATGTGCCATTTCGGATTCAAGATGGGCAAACGTTTTTCAAAGTGATGTACGAACACATGCAAGACATTCCAATCCAACTCTATGGCGCTTCGATGGGATCATCCTATTCTCAGCAAGGCCTCACCCTGAGCAAACATTTTAAGTGGTAATCATGAGTACCGACCCAGATCAACAACCAATCAAGGATCCGGCAGCTCCGAAGTCTCCTGTCCGACCACCCGTTCAGGATGAGGAGGTGGAAGAACAGGAAAATCGTCAAATGCGGGTGGCCATGAAGATGGTAGGGTCGGCCATGGTCTTCATTGGGTTTTTGCAGGTTTTTCTTTCAGTAAATACAGGGGCCGAAATCAGCATTTTCCCCATGATTATTTATTTTTCAGGTATGGCGCTGTGGGCTTACTCCTCGGTGGATACTCCAACGATTCGGTATGCGGTGATTGGGCTGTCACTGCTCTGCGCGATGGCGTTCATGCATTTCGGGGAAGTCTTGTTCTGGCATAAATATATGATCTATTGGGGCACTGTCGGGATGGTCGTCTTTTTCATGTTTCAAACACCTAAAAAACGGGCAGACTCCTAGCGAATCTTCACTTATCCCTTCCCTGCCTTGGGTCTCTGCTCAATGAGCATTGCAGTCATCATTCCTGTCTTGAATGAACAAGACCTGCTGCCCTCCTTGCTTAACACCCTTCTGCCATTGGGGTTTGAAGAAGTCATACTTGTGGATGGGAACAGCCAAGATCGCTCAGTAGAAGTGGCCAAGACGTGTTTGAAAAAGTTGTGTCACCCTTATTACCGAATCATCTCAGGACCGAAAGGACGGGCGACACAAATGAATACGGGTGCTGCGCACGCCACTGCCGACATTCTCCTTTTTTTGCATGCCGATACGCAGTTGCCGCACAATGCCAAAAACATTATTGAGGAGGCACTATCAAATTCTCAGGGCGTTGGAGGCCGGTTTGATGTGCGGTTTCCTCAAGATCGAGGCTATGCATGGATGGTCAGCCGTATGATGAATCACCGCTCACGATTATCGGGGATTTGTACCGGAGATCAAGCTATGTTTGTGCGCCGTGCGGTGTTTGAATCCATGGGGGGTTTTGCGGACATGCCTCTGATGGAAGACATTGAATTCAGTCGGCGGCTGAAACGAAGGGGAATCGTTGTTGCTCTAAAAGAAACCGTTATTACCTCGTTTCGACGGTGGGAGCAGCAAGGACCGCTCCGAACGATTTTGCGAATGTGGTTCTTACGTTTTTTCTATTGGGTGGGTTGGGATCCACAACGCCTTCAACAATTTTACAACCATGCCCGGTAGGCCTTCACAAGCACGACGGTCTGGATCTTCACAGCGAAGCCATGGGCGGAATCGGCCGGCTCCCCCACCGGCTTCAGCCGCACTCATTGTGTTTGCCAAAGCGCCGGTGTCGGGACAAGTCAAAACACGTCTCAGCCCTCCTCTCACGCCGGATGAAGCCGCCAGTCTGCATGGAAGTCTCGTGTTGGATTTACTCGAAGGTTGCCAATCGCTCAAAGGGTGCGATCGAATATTGGCGGGAGCGCCAACCCCAGAGCATCCGTTCTTTGGGGCCATGAAGACTCGGTTTAACATTCCAGTCTGGGATCAAGTGGGCCATGATCTTGGCGCACGCATGGCCCACACCTTTCAGTCTGCGCTCGGATCCCCCTATCATTCTGTCCTGATTGTGGGAACCGATATTCCAGGGATCACTGTCCGGCTCATTTCTACAGCATTCAAGAGTCTTCAGGATCATGACGTGGTTGTGGGTCCCACGTTAGATGGTGGGTATTACTTGATTGGGCTCCGATCACCAGTACCGGAACTCTTTGAAAATATTCCCTGGTCCACGGATTCGGTCTTTGCCCTCACGCAAGAAAAAATAACAGCCCTGGGTCTTTCTTTGAAAATTCTGCCGATGCTTCGTGATCTCGATACCGTGGAGGATCTTCAGGTCTTTATCCAGGAATCTAAAGATCGGAAGAACCAGGGTTTTTCCAGCCGGACCAAAAACGTATTGCAGGAATTGGGAAAACGGATCGCCACGCGTAGGTAAGGGATGCGGCGTGGTATGTTTCCTCCACAATGGAGCATGAGGAGATAGAATATGACAGAACGTGTGGCGTTAATAACTGGGGGAGCAAAAGGAATTGGACGCGGAGTCGCTCTGGATTTAGCAAAAGAAGGTTGGATCATCGCGATTTGTTATCGCACAAGCCAACGGGACGCTGAAGAGGTGAAGCAAACCATCGAAGGACAGGGCGGAAAAGCGTCGGTGAGGCAATGCGATGTGTCGAAACCTGATGAAGCATCTCGTCTGGTTCAGCAAGTCGAAGAGGCTTATGGCCGGATTGATGCCCTCATCAACGGCGCCGGGCCGTATCATCGAGTGCCGCTCCTGGAAGAAACACCAGAAGGGTGGTCAGAAATGTTCACGAATAATCTGGACCCTATTTTTTATCTGGCCAAGGCCGTTGCTTCCGGCATGAAAAAAAGAAAATACGGGCGAATTATCTCATTTGGTATGGCCAATGCGGACAAGATGGAAGCGCAGACACACGTTACCGCGCATTATATTGCCAAAGCGGGAGTGCTCATTCTGACGCGAACCTTAGCCAAACTCTTCGCGCCCCATGGCATCACGGTGAACGCCATTTCTCCCGGCTTTGTGGATTCGGGGAGTGCACCGCCGGAAGAACTGGCCGGGATGACAAAAAAAATTCCGGCAGGCTACATCGGGGGCGTTCAAGATGCGGTCCAGGCGGTGCGGTATTTCCTATCTGATGACGCACGGTACGTGACTGGGGCTAACCTCCATCTCAGCGGGGGCTGGGGAATATAGCGCGATTGGCAAGTTCAAAATTTTCCAGCCAACGAATAAGAAGGTTTCCCCAATGCGGTCATTCCCGTCATCTGTATTCTTCTTTGTCATTCCTGCGGGGGGAGGAATCCAGGTTTGTGTTTTCTCTATAGCTGTTCCAAATCATATCC
>JBFJON010000048.1:0-7357 GCA_041617575.1 Nitrospirales bacterium
GGTCACGTGTAGCTACCCAGAGAATCCCAATAACTGTTCCGGTCCCAATACCTCCGACGACGAGAGAGCAAACGAGAAGAATTCGAAGCCAAGACCATGTATGGACCTCTGAAAAAAACTGCCGAACGGTATTCATTAAGGAAAGGAGGCGATAGCCTTTGTGTGAGAGACAAAGAGAGGGAGATAATTCACAGTCTTAATTTTACGATACCCCGAGATTAGTGAAAACACAAGGCAATTAAGGCTCAAGTCATCTCCAAAGAGTTTCAAAGTTTGGTTCCCTGGAAAACGTAAAATACGTTAATGGCCAAATGGGCGATTTTCTGGGCCTTTTGCGCAGATTGACAAACTTTTTCACACCATGGTACCACCAAAGATTACTCAAGTATTTTCGGTATCTTTTATCAACAAGGAGGAGAGAGAACATGTCAGATGTTGCGTCAGAAATTAAAGTCGGAGATGTAGCCCCAGATTTTACGCTCAAAGATCAGGACCAAAAAGATATTAAACTCAGTGACTACAAAGGCAAAAAGAATGTGGTATTGGCGTTTTATCCGCTTGATTGGAGCCCTGTCTGTACCGGAGAGAATAAGTGCCTGACCGATGATTTCCCCAGTTTTGAATCTGCTAATGCGGAGATCCTGGGTGTAAGCTGCGATAGCTTTTTTTCCCATAAAGCCTGGGCCGATTCTTTGGATCTGAAGCACAAATTATTGGCAGATATGCACCGGACCGTGTCGAAGGCCTATGGCTTGTATTTTGAACCGCTGAACTGCTCAAAGCGAGCAACCGTCGTGGTGGACAAAAGTGGGAAGGTGGCTTATGCCAAGGTTCAAGACATCAAAACGGCACGAGATGATAAAGAAATTCTGGAAGCCTTAAAAAAATTGAAGTAATCCTGTTGTACTATGGAAACCCTAAGAGGAGCCTCGTGGCTCCCTTAGGGTTTTTACTTCTAGGTCTCGAAAAAGGAGTAGGTATGTCAGGGGTGGTTGAAAATGTGAATGATGAAAACTACGAGGATTTTTCGCGATCCTCAGCAGCTGTTGTAGCCTATGGTATTGCCGCCTGTGAGCCCTGCAAGGCCTATGACCCTATACTGGAGCAAACCGCCAAGGCATTTTTAAATGTGCGATTCGGGAAAGCCAAAATGCATGTCCCTGGCAAATGCCGAGGGATTAAAAAACAGCACAACTTTGAAACCTATCCCACCACTCACTTCTTTTCCAACGGCACTCTCATATGTGCCAAAGAAGGCAAACTCGAGGCCACTGAGTTAACCGCACTGATCGGGCAACATTTTGCTCAGCCGAGTTAGCCACGATTTCCGGACACCTCACCAAAACAAAATTCTTCTGAAAATATCTGCTCTGATTGCTAAGAACCCTGAGTAGCGTTCTGATTTCCTCGATGTCCGTGGTCGGAGATGGCCCTGGTTTATTCAGAAAAGGTAGCGAAGGTTTCGGGATGTTGACTTATAGAAACCTGATGAAGAGGGGGAGTAGAAAAATGTGGTCTCAGGAGAGACCAGGATTGTTTGGCAAGAGAGAGATCAGTGACTGAGGTATCGGAAAACAGCGGGTCATGACTGATGTTTTTCTGTTCCCATCGCTGAAGAATCTCGTGATTCACGATCTGGTCCAATACCGGAAGACTGATGATCTGTCCGGTATCGAGAGGAATGGGACCTTTGATAGAGACCCATAGTTCGTACTGATGACCATGGGCGAGCCCTTGTTCCAATTGATGCAGGGCTGCGAATCGATATCGGCGACCAATGAGTGCGGTATTGGCGGTATTGATTGATGACGTGGTTTCGACGAACTCCTTCGTAACTTCTGCGTAAAGGGTGTCATCTTCAAAAAGACGAATTTTCTCGAGTGCTGGTAATTGAGGATGTTTCGCTAATAATTCCCACAATGTCCAGGCGAGGTTTTCGGAGGTGGGTATTCGATCGTGGAAATAGGGCGTGTCTAAGTTCAAATTTTTGTGATCGAATTCAACCAACACGTCCCATAGGTATTGTTTGAGATCATATAAGTTAATGATCATACCTGTGACCGGATCAATATCTCCGCACAGCGTCACTTCCAATAAATAATTATGACCATGGGTATTCACATTGTTGCAGGCACCAAACACTTCGCGGTTCTTGCTATGATCCCAGTCGGGATTGTGATAACGATGGGATGAGCAGAATTCAAGACGTTTGGTTAAGGTCGCTTTCGGCATGGATTTTTCACAGGTAAGCCAACAAAAAAAGAAGAAGGGCTGAACTTCAGTACAAAAACGTACGGCAAGTCCAGCCCTTCATGTTGTCAAGGTTCTGTAAAAATGATGTGTTACGTCGAAAAAGAACTTCCGCAGCCACAGGTGGATTTGGCTTGTGGATTTTTGATGGCGAACCCAGATCCTTGAAGGCTGTCCACATAGTCCACTTCTGCTCCGCTCAACATCGGAGCGCTTTGTGAATCGACAATGACTTTGACATCACCTTTTTCCACGATCGTGTCATCATCACTCGTTTTGTCTTCGAATGACATGCCATATTGATAACCGCTACAGCCTCCGCCTTTCACGTAAATACGAAGGCCTACGGCATTTTCTTCTTCCAGTATTAGTTCTTTGATCTTTTCTTCAGCTATTGAGGTAATGGTAACCATATGTTTCTCCTCCTTGTATGGACGTCACGAAAATTTTTAAATTCTTCTTTCCTTTCAATCGGTTGAAAGGACATAAGTATTGAGTTCATCTTAAAGCACATCTTTTGATGTTGTCAATTTTAGCCAAGGCTCTGGTTGTATGTGGCCAGGATTCTCCATGTTGAAGTTATTGCAAATCGTGGAGCCATTCGTCCCTCATTTCTTGAGATACTAGGCCTTTGGCTTGATAATGAGGGTGGGTAATAGTCAGAAAGGCCGGCGTTTCTGGCTGGGCCAAGTGGTCCCGAAAGGCCGGCGTCGTCAAAAATCGGACAAAATGCACGGCACTGATTTTATCTTCTTTACTGTGACCAGCTTCAAAGTTGGCAAACATTTTTTCTCTTTCAACAGAGATAGCCACGATATTGTGATTGTCAATACCTTTGAAAGAATCCAGGAGTTCTTGGATTTTGTCGGGATCGGTAATTTCGATAAAGAGCGTTGCGCTTAATTCATCCGCTCCAGGCAAAAGGGCATTATAAACATCACATTCCTCTTGGATTTTCTCGGGAGCAAATATGCGTTCGGTTCGCAGCATTTCCTGAATCTGAAACAATACCGTCTCGCGATTTTCAAAAACCAAGGTGATGTATTCTCCCACGGTGATTCGTCGGCGTTTTTTGAGTGCGATAATATGCTGACGAATCTCGGTGCGTTGTTCTTCATATTCCGCTGCGGATAAGAGCTCTTGTGGGGTCACGAGTTTCATGTTGGTAATCCATAGGCGTTGCGAACAATTTGAATGGGGTGTAGTGCAGGCCGTGAAGGTGGAGCATCGAGAGCCTGGTCTAATTGAAGTGCGGACAGGGGGCAATCGGATGCCACAAAATCAAATTTCTCGTCTTTGATTTCCCGCGCGGCTTTTTTGGCGATCTTCATAGACAGATCGAAAAATTCTTTCTTGGCACTCCAGGCCCCATCATGCCCCGAACACTTTTCGATCAGATGAACACTGGCGCCGGTTAATTCCATGAGTTCTTTGGACTTGAAGCCAATGTTTTGATCGCGAAGGTGACAGGGAATTTGATAAGCCACCCGACCAGGGTTCTGAGGAAAATCTAACGAAAGACCGTTTTCACGGTTCAAGTGCATTAGGTATTCGCACACATCAAAGGTGCGTTCGGCTAGGCGTGTCATTTCGGACGTGGCCTTCAAGTAGGGATATTCCCGTTTGAACATCAGGCTGCAGCTTGGGGCAGGAATGACGATGTCATACCCTTCATCCACGTAAGGTAGAAACTGTTGGCATTGCGCTTCAGCGATACGTTGCATGCCTTCCGTATCACCCAGATCAAATCGAGGCATGCCACAGCATTGTTGATTAGGCGGGACGATGACCTCAATGCCATTTTTTTCCAAAATTTGTACCGCGGCCTTGCCAACATCAGTGACTTGAAAGGTCACCAAGCAACTGGGAAAGAAGGCGACTTTGCCTTTGGGCGTTGAGGGTTTCGAAGCTGGCTTTCGGCGTTCCCACCATTGTGAAAAGGTTTCTGATTGGAAAGGCAGCACCTGTCGAGATTGATGGACTCCCGCAACCGTTTCCACAAGGCCGCGTACCCATCGGGTGCGTAGCGCCCAATTCGTGAGTGGTGCGGTGAGGCTGCCCAGTTTACCTATGAGATCGGTTTGAATGAGTAGTTTGTCTCTCCACGTGGCTCCGCCTTCCGCAGTACGTTGCTTTTTCCAGGCCGCCATCAACCGGGGAAAATCTAAATCATATTGATGCGGAGGTGAATAGGGGCAGTGGTTGAAGCAGAGTTTGCAGTAATAGCATTCCTGCTCAACTTGAGTGAAGTCTTGTGGCGTTAATTTGGATAAATCGCTTCCATGTTCATCAATACGGTTAAGCAGCGTGGTGAACGATGGACATAGGTTGAAGCATCGGCGGCATCCGTCGCAGATATCAAAGATCCGTAACGTTTCCGTTTCAAGATCGGAGCGTTTCCAACCTGGTGTCATTAAATCGAAATTCGGCATGATTTGAAATGAGAAAAAGTTGAGAAAAAATTACACGCCCGCGGCTAACGAATTAGCGCGGGCGTGATCAAATACCCGTTGACGATTATCCTTGATTCAGTGTCTCAAGGCCTTTGGTAAAGCGGTTGGCGTGTGATCGCTCGGCTTTCGCCAAGGTTTCAAACCATTCAGCCAATTCCTCAAATCCTTCATCGCGAGCGGTTTTCGCCATTCCAGGGTACATCTGGGTGTACTCATACGTTTCACCTTCAATCGCTGCCTTTAAGTTGGCATCAGTATTACCAATGGGCACACCGGTAGCTGGGTCACCAACTTCTTTCAAAAAGTCTAAATGTCCGAACGCATGACCGGTTTCAGCTTCCGACGTGTCTCGGAAGAGACCGCCAATATCTGTGTAGCCTTCAATATCTGCCCGTTTGGCAAAGTACAAATAGCGGCGGTTTGCTTGCGATTCGCCGGCAAAGGCCGCTTTCAAATTTTCGTGGCTTTTGGTTCCCTTTAAGCTGGTACCCATACAATCCTCCTTTATTATGTAACGGGGCGTCTCCCCGATGGTGAAGTAGTCTTTGGTGTTCGTGAGCGGCGGCATGATCCGCAATAGCCTCGGAAGGCCACTTGATGATCGGTGATCTCAAAGTCTTTGGGAAGTCCTGAAGGGGAAGTTAGACGGTTTAACCTTGAGTCCATGACATCCAGAATGGTCTGACATCCAAGGCAAATCACATGATGATGCGGAGAGAGGTTCGCATCAAAACGGGCTCGATCATGGCCGACGTTCACCTCTTGTACGAGTCCAGCTGTGCGCAATACGCCCAACGTGTAATACACCGTGTTCAGGGACAGCATGGGATATACCGGAGATACCTGCGCAAAGAGATCTTCTGCAGTTGGATGAGCTGTGCTGTGAACTAACGCTTGGTAGATAGCCGTCCGTTGGGGGGTGGACTTCAAGCCGTAATCCCGAAATTTTAGTTGAATGTCGTCCAGGGAAAGATGCATTGTGATGATCCATTTAATTCCTTTTTAGGAATGATTACTATTTATCAAATTTTGAGAGAGTCTGTCAACGATTAGGATGCCACAGGATCCATCCCGTGCCTGCATGACCAAATTTGAGCCAGGTTGAATGAAAGATCTCGGCAAGAATTTCCAAAGATTCAACCAGGCGAGGCCCGGGACGATTAAAGAACTGATTCCCGTCGGTCAAATAGACGTGTCCCTTTTGTACCGCTTTTAATGTGGGCCAAACAGGATTCTGTATAAGCACATTCATTTCCTTTTCAATGCGAGGCATGGAGAACCCACAAGGCATCAAAACCAATATGTCGGGATTAGCGTCAGCTAAGGCTTCCCAGGTGATCCATGGGGCATGAGCCCCTGGAGTACCAAAAACCGATTGGCCGCCTGCAAGCTCTACAAGTTCAGGAACCCAATTACCTGCTGCCATCAAAGGTTCCATCCATTCGATGCAAGCTACTGAAGGATGGGGGTTTTCGTTTTTGCACCGATCAGCAATTGCGGATATGCGCGTCTGGTAACTGGCCAGAAGTTCCCGGCCTTCTTGTTCTTTGCCCACTCCCTGAGCCACGCGAAAAATATCATCCCACAGGCCTTGCAAATTAGTGGCGCGGAGGGAAATCAAGGTTGGCTGAAAATCCAGGGATTCCTTAAGAGCCTGTGCCACATCGTTGAAGCTCACGGCGCAGACGTCACATTGTGTCTGGGTCACGATGATATCGGGTTTGAGTGTGAGAAGGGTTTCAACCTCCACGCGGTAGACCGACAGAGCATTCCGCAATATGCCGGACACCCGCTCATGAATCTCCTGGCTTGTGCCTTCGACTGAAATGTTGGGAGTGGTACAGATTGGGAGGTCACTAATGCCTGGTGGGAAATCACATTCATGTGATCGGCCCTTGAGTTGCTCTTGGCATCCAAGTGCACAAACCATCTCCGTGCCAGTGGGGATTAATGAAACGATGTAGGACATAAAAAATCCTTCCCCAAATACCTAAGCCAATGTGTTCAAAACTGCCTATCGTAATTCCCCAAGGAAAGGGTAGGCAACATTTTTATTGGTCACACTCGAATTAAGGAAAGCAATATTTCAAACTTCCATCTAAAAAACATCTATAAGCCAAATGCCCATAATTACGAAAACGCAATTAATTCGAGTCTGACTTCTAAATGGGACTAAATGGTTTATTTATGCAGCTAGAACCAAAATGGCATATATGGTAGAACAGCACGTAGAGAAGGATATCCCAGCTTCCCAAATGGGAATGACTCATTGATCTAGAACCAGGAGGGTGCCATGGCAGCAAAAGCGTATATTTTGATGAAGGTTAAAGCTGGGAAAGCCCAGGATGTCTTGGCGACGTTAAAAGCGTTTCCTGAAGTGGAACAAGCCCATGCCTGTTTTGGTCAGCCGGATATCTTTGGTCTGGTTACTGCGTCTGATGATCGTGCGCTGTCTAATCTCATCATGACCAAAATTCACACGATCCCGGGTGTTGAAGAGACCGATACCCACATTGTGGTCCAGGAATAACCGCGGCATGTGTCCGTAAAATCGTTCTTATGCTGCTAAAAGAATGCTTATTCATTCCTTGCGGAAGCCATTCTTACTCAAGAACGCCCCTAATTTGGGTAAGCCCCCAGAAATCAAACTCCAA
>JBFJON010000049.1:0-7353 GCA_041617575.1 Nitrospirales bacterium
AAGTCGATAAAATAAATTATTTTTATCTCTTGTGAGTGCAATTATAACAAAATTTTAGGAATTTGAAAGAAAAAAACCACATGAAGGCCGGGAACACTGTTCCTTTGTTGAATGCCTTGTATTTTTAAATATTTAAGGGCAGGTCTGAGTAATAACCATCACTCCTCTAAAGTCATTTAGTGGAGTGAGAAATCCTTGTGGGTATATCTGGAGGTATTCTTTGAGTGGTTGATCTCAGATGAATGGTCCTCGGTGGGCAAGGGGTTAGAAAAAGTAGGGTTTTGGGCTTCACATTTCTTGAGTAATTTTTGGAATGTTGCCTGGCCTTCATGGTACCGCGGATGCAGAGCTGTCAATTTTTTCATAGTGGATAAAGCCTGCTGGACTTGGCCTGTTTCCAGTAAAAGAGCGGCTAACCGTAACCAACCGGATAAATGCGCAGGATTTCGATGGACGAGGGATTGTAACGTCTGAATTCCCTCTTGAGGCTTGCCCAATTTCATACAGTCGTCCGCATAGGTTTCATAGAGATGCATGTCCAACGGAGAAGGGCGTTGGGAATTTTCCAATTGCGCCCATTCGACCGTAATAGCGGGCATGATTGTATGGATTTTCTTGATGATGTGAAAACGATGGTCAGATGGTAGATCCATGTTGGTTGATGGGTGATGAACATCGGTGGCGTTAAAAAAGTCCAAGCCATTGTTGTGAAGTTTTTGCTTAATTTCTTGGATCGGGTACGAGCGAATCCCAATGGTATCTTCAATCGGCACATCAGAATAGGAGCCGATTGGAAGCTGCAAGGCCAGATAGCCCTCGGGAGTGAGCACTCGATTGATTTCGGCTAAATATTGTTCAAAAACAAGCCGGGGCATATGTTGAAAGGCCACATAAGAGTACACCAGGTTAAAGGATTGATCTTCGAATTCACGAAGATCCATGCCGGAGTTTTCGAAGGTTGTGACATGCGGATAGTCGGAGAGCCAGGCTTTACTTTGGGCAATCATTGTGGAGGACACATCGATACCTACTAGAGCGTGAAAATGCTTGGCAAGAGGCTTCAGCACACGTCCGATTCCACAGCCAATGTCCAAGACTTTCCAGGATGGCCGATATAAATCCTTGACAGCCTCTAAAAGTGCCTGGGCCGTGTCCTCACCGGATTGCACAAACAATTCTTCGGTTTGATAATTTTCGGTTGCGATCCAAAACCGGGCGTGATGGAGTGCGCGCTGATTCCAGTCTCGTTTCATTTTTTCAGAAATATTCATTTACTGGACATTCTCTCATAGGCATGTAGGGGGAGAAAGACAGTGAACAAGCTTGTTCACGATTCTTCAAACCCAAGGATGGTCTCTAGCTTTTAAAACTATTTTGCAAATCTGTTGCCAACTTTTCAGCTAGGGAAGTTTATCTGCGCGGAAGGGCTGTGACCTGATTTGAGTAGGTTATGTAAGACAACCAGTGTCGAAGCCAGACAGTAGAGGCGAAGATCATGATGGGCAATTGATGAAGGGAGGTAGAAAAGTCTGCCCAGCTATCGATGGGCATATCACCAAATACGACTGAGAGGTGTAAAAGAAAATTGGAGGGAGAAGGTCTTAAGCAAAAATATCAATGCGAGAAAAATTTCCTGCGGTACCCTCATCCGAAGACGCCAAGGCTTCTTGTTCTTCTTTCTGGAGCTCTTGTTGAGCTTGGGCTTCCAGGGCACTCGCCGACGCAGCCACGGCACGGTCTTGCGCTGAGGGGTTGGCTGGGGCTAGGGCAGCAGCGCGAATTTGTTTGGCCTTCTGAATCGTGGCTTCAGGATTTCCTGACACTGGAGAGGTATCAATGTTGACTTCTCCTCCTACTGCGTATTGTTTTCCGTCGGCACCTCGTTGAAAGGAAAGGGTCGCTCCACCTTTTGCTAAACCTCCCGCGGCCGCGATATGGGCTTGTTCGTGAGTGCGAACCTCCTGGTCTCTTTTTCGTAGTTTCTCAATTTCGGCTTGTTCCTCAGTTCTCTGGTTTGAGGAAAGTGGAGATTCTTGACGGGTAGAAAGCGTTTGGGGGAGGAGGGGCGAAAGGAATGTATGGGCTTGAGACGGGGAAATTTTCATCAATGATCTTTCTTATGAATTCTTTCGGATCCCATAATGAAAAAATTGACCCTGTTTTTTTTCCTCTCCCAAAGATGTATTAATACAAAGGATGGGGCTTCCTAAGCTTGAAAGGAAATCAGCTGGGTTTGAGGGGTGGGTGCTCCGAGTCTTTTGCTGCTTTATTGAAGATTCTTGGCCGTTGTCTGGTGTTTTTGATTGCCGATTTACTTCTGATCCGTTCTAGAACTTTCAAGAAGAGGTAATTTTCAATTAATTCGTACCCATGCTTGGGTTTTCGGACAACATGAATCCTTACTTGCAATGGCGGCGTAATTTTTTAATGACTTTCTCCGTTTCCATGACGGGTTTTGCTGGCCATATTGTTAGAGTTCCTAGAAAGATACTTATAACCACTAAAAGCAGGACGGTAGTTGTCGCATCTGGTCGATTGATCTGGTCGACGTATAATGTTTGAACGTTGGCCAGAACTTGGTCAGCAGCGGAAGTTCCCCCTAGGAGCATTATGGTCATTATAGATCCTATGATCATTCCGCCAAATATTTTTAGCATCAAGTTTCTCCTTTGTAGATTTGGGTAACTATCTCAATCGCCTTACTTTCGTCCTTTGGAATCATGACTGCAATTACGCAGTCTTATGGAAGTCCAATAGGGAAGGGGTGATCTAAGCCCCCTGTCACTTAAAGAGATATCAAAAGGGAGGGAGAGGCGTATATACCGCGAACGGGTTAGAGTGTAAACAAATTCTTGCCGTTATCGGAAATAGCAGGATTTTAGTGTTATGGGCTCTGAAGAAAGGTGTGCAAGATATGAAAAAAAGATAGGTGGAAAAGAAAACAGACTAGCAGCTATCGAGCTAGCCTTGAAGGGCTAATTGAACCATAGAAAGAAATTCGCTGAAATTGCAGGGTTTATCCAGTATGGCAAACACTCCAGCCTTGCGGGCCCGATGCTTATCCTGTTCTGTGAGATGTCCGCTTAAGAGAATTACGGGAGATTCATTCGCAGGATATTGGTGCAATTTAATTTGATCGATGAAGTCTAACCCTGTCAGAACCGGCATTTGATTATCAGAAATGATCAAATCAGCCTGGTGTGTGGCTAACCATTCGAGAGCTTCTGAGCCATTCCTAACTTCAACACATTCTATGTGTTGGGACTCCAAGATAAGGCGCAGAGACTCACGTGCAATGGAATTATCATCGACTAACAGCACCTTTTTCATTTGTTGCCCTGGCCTTTCTGTATGTCCAGCTTCATTTTCCGAAGGGCGGTTCTCATAATTTGGCATAGGAGAGTCAGCTGGTCTATCCCTCTCATGGGCTATGGTCTTGTTTCTTTTTCATGATTGCGATGTTGTGTGGTCAGCCTCTTCAGTCTACCTTCGATCTCCCGCAAGGAGTGGACACGACCCAGTTGGCAAATGAGAATCGCCACAAACTGACTCCACATCCCCAGGTTTTTGCTCCGATACTCAGCTCCCGTCTTTTGGATGATCCGTTGAAAGTCATTGCGGGAAATGAGCTTGAGAATCTGCCTATTCATGCTGCACTGATGCGGTCATGTTTGGCCTCCTGCGGTCAGGTCACCGTGCATTGGACAATTCACTCTTAGCGCTTGCTTCTGGACGGCCCAACCTCATTTCCTGTTTTGGACAAAAAAAGCGCTAAAGCATACAGAATCCAGAGATGCCGCACCACTAGGAAAGTCCCCAGTCGGAGAAGAAAAAATCCCTAGGATTGGGCTTCCTTCTAAATATGTATTGAGGTTTTTCTCCCCTGGTCTTTGAATCTCGACTGGAGTGATTGATTATTGTGGAGCGTCGGTAATGGCAGGACGGTAACCTTTAGCCTCCATGCATCCCTCAAAAGAATAGACATCTTTTAGTTTTTGCGTAGTTCCTGTTGAAAGCAAGGCGTCTTCACAATCCGCTTTATCGCGGGAAAAGGTCGCTTGGCTGACACCTGGCTTGTACCACTTGACGGGAGTAGTTGAGCAACCAAAGGTTAAGAGAATGATTAGACCGAGACCCAGTCCCAACCTCGGTCTCTGGTAGTTTATTTTCAACTCCGTAAGCCACATAAGGGGGAGATTGTAATGCCTTTTCCCACTGAATTCAATCAATGGCAGGGGATGAGGAATGCTACTTTTTTTGAGGGTTAGGTCTCGGATTCAATTTGCTCCAGGCTCCATGTTGCCCAAAAATGAACATTGGGGGTAGGGTCTGTTTCCTTGGCCTGGCGGAGCGCGGGTATATCGGCGTGGCCTCCTAATTTGCCTAGACGAAATGCTGCTTCAGATCGCACGCCCACATTAGAATCTTGAAGAAGGTGTGTGCGCATGACTATGAGACCACGGGGATCCCCAAGTTCCCCTAGTCCTGCTATAGCGGTTTGACGAATCAGTGGATCAGGACTTTTGAGAGCCTGAATGAATAAATCATAGGCAAATGAAAATTCAAACTGAGCGAGTGTTTGGATAATCGTGAGTTGGGTTGCATGGGTAGAGATGGTGTAGGCTTCTGCTAATACCTGCATCACCTCTTCGGGAACAGTCGTTTGACTTAAGGATAAAACGACAGCCTGTCGAACGGAATCTGATGGGTCGGCAACATGCTGGACTAAGCCCACTAAAGCTTCTTTGGTGAGCGAGCTAGCGAGGTTACCCAAGGCCCAGGCGCTCCATTGCCGAACTTCATCATCTGGATCAGATAAGGCCGATACTAACGCAGAAATGCTTTGAGGATCACTAATTTTCCCCAAAGATAATGCTGCTGTTCGTCGGGTATCAGGTTGGGGATCCCTTAACAAAACGATGAGACGTTCCGTAACCTGCTCGGGAGATTCTGGAGTTGTTTCGACCACACACCCTATAAAAGTGAAAAGGCAGAGAACTCCAATAGAGGTTATAGGTTTTGAGAAGAAAGGTAAATTAGGCAAGAAACAGCTACACGGAGCCGGAGGATTCTTTTGGTGCCAGTGGTTGTTTGGCCGCCTCAATAGACTCTTTCATTTCCAGCTCAGCGGCTTCCATTTCTGCTTGAATAGTTCGCATCTGGGGATCAATGGAATTTTTAATATCTGCTGCGGCATCTTTAAAAGTGCGTACCGCACTTCCAAGTCCTTCACCTAATGACTGCATATCCTGAGGGGCAGTTGTGGCCGCTTGGCCTTTGCGGGCAGCCTGCTGGGCTTGGACTCGTGCTACGGCTTGTTTATTGACAATGGCTGAAGGCCGTTTAGCCAATGGTTTAGCTTGAGCTCCTGGTGGTAGTGGAGGATATTGCGCGGATGCAGTTGGTACCGGCTGTGCTTGTCGGTCTTCCATAGACATTGGACCTGGAACCGTCACGCTTGGTTGGCTTGGGGCGGAGGCGGAAACGTTCGAGGCTTTGCTGGGTTGTTGAGCCGGTTTTGGCCCAGCACCCTGGTAAAGTAAAGCCGCGGTTGTGCCTGGAGTCTGTTCTGGGCCTGGTTGATAGGGTTGATTGGCTGCTTCGCCCGCAGGAGGAATGTCCGAGACTGACGCCGGGGCTGCAGGTGCTGAAGCGCCTGCGGCCGGCTCTCCAGTAGGTGGAGTCGCCTGTGGATCATTGGGATCCATGGCAGAAGGTAAATCGGCGACCTCTTTCTTGAACCCTTTCAGAGCCTTCCCTACGCCTTCACCAATTTGTGGCAACCGACCGGCCCCGAAAATAATCAAGATAATCACTAAAATGATCATCAATTCTGAGAACCCCATGGTGCCGAACATGGCCTTACCCCATCTTTAATCAGGAAAAAATGAAGATCTGTCAACAATCATCTGAAAAGACTCTATCGTTCAAGATTGACGAGTGTCAACCCAAATGCGGTAGGCTTTGTTCCTCCCGTATCAAGAGGTTCCGGTTGCCATTATGTCCCGGCAATCTTCTTTGAGAAAGTGGATGGTTGTCTGATGTCTCTCCTTTCACCGCCACAAATTCCGCTCTTTCGAATTACCCTTTTTTATGGACCTGAAACATTTGAGGGTGCCTCAGAAGCCATACACTGTGTCTTTAATGTCAAAAAACGATCTTGGAAAGGAGGGGTTCAAGTCGACATTGTAGTGGGGAGGAGTCAAATTCAACGGTTAGAGAATAGACTTGGATTTCAATCATGGATTGACGAACTTCTTCGGGTGATACCAAGCGATGATCGAGAAGACTATTTAAAACAAGGGTTCGACTTATTTATCCAAATTATTTGTTTCCACAAGCTGGAACTCTATATTCGGCAGGGGATCAAACAGGAGAATGCCCAGGTTTCTGTAGGTTTTCTTATTCTGGAAACGGATGAGGTCATCCAACGCGAGGCCGAGAAAATTAAGCAACAGATTATGGTCGAGTTGGACATTGAAGAATTTGAAAAGGGATAGAAATAACCTCGGCATAAGCTTTGCGCTCGTGTATACTCTTAAGATAGAAGAGGGTATAAAATAATTTATGGTAGCGCATAAAAAAATAGATTTTTCGGGACCCAGGGAAAAGGAGGTTCACCCGTGATGAAACAGCCGCAAAGTTTTTTGGCAGGTTTAATGAAGCAAGGAGTTGGTGGATTGGTGCTATGTAGTTTTGTGCTCGTGGTTTGTCTGGGACTTCCAGGTAACAGTTGGGCAGAGGAAGTAGATTCGAGCCCAAGCAATGAAGCCGCCTTGGGTGTTGGGAGTTTTTTCTTAACATTGGTGTATTCCCCTTTGAAGTTGGCCTATGCCATTCTGGGCGGAATTACGGGTGGTTTTGCATTTGCCCTCACCGGGGGGGATATGGAGACAGCGCAATCGGTATGGGAACCAAGTGTGTATGGCACTTATGTCATTACGCCGGACCATTTGAAAGGCAATGAACCCGTCAGATTTTTTGGGGTTTCCGCCTACGATGAAGCCGCTTATTTGACGGAAAAAGTGGATTAGGTTACTGAGTCCTTCGAATAACATCGGTAAACCCGTTATTGGGGTTACTCCGGATTTCAATGCCGGCACCCGTAAAGATATGGGGGGCAAGGAGCCCACCTATTTTCTGCGTGCCCGGTATCTTCAAGCTATCCAAGAGGCAGGGGGCGTCCCATTGGTCCTACCTCTGGTTCAAGGTCGTGCCCAGCAAACATTCCTTTTGCAGCGGTTGGATGGGTTACTTGTCACGGGAAGCGGGTCCGATCTGGCTCCTCGATTCTACGGAGAGTCCCAGCAATATCCCTTTCAGCGGATGAGCGACGAGCGGGCGCAATTGGAA
>JBFJON010000050.1:0-7280 GCA_041617575.1 Nitrospirales bacterium
CGCATACCAGGCATTTCCCTGGCGCAACGAAGCCGATTCCCTTCGGACCTGGCAAAAAGGCCTCACCGGTTATCCCATTGTGGATGCAGGCATGAGGGAATTGTGGCATACCGGCTGGATGCACAATCGTGTCCGAATGATTACGGCCTCATTTCTCACCAAGGATCTGCTGCTGCCGTGGCAGAAGGGAGCTGCCTGGTTCTGGGATACACTCGTGGATGCCGACTTGGCCAATAACACGTTGGGTTGGCAGTGGGTGGCCGGATGCGGGGCCGACGCCTCCCCCTTCTTCCGAATATTCAATCCAATAACGCAAGGGATAAAATTCGATCCGGATGGACGGTATGTTCGAAAATGGGTACCGGAACTCGCCGGTTTGCCTTCCCCGTGGATTCATCGACCATGGGAAGCCCCTCCGCTTTTGGTGACCGGGGCGAAGGTCTGTCTGGGAAAGACGTATCCTTACCCAATTATTGACCACGCAACAGCCAGGAACCGAGCCCTTCTGACCTATCGTCAATTTAAAAAAGGAAAGGGCTCAAAATCCTCTTCGCCTGGAAAAGACCAAGGGAAAATGGCTTATTTATGAATACTCCCCCCCATTCCACAACAGAAAAGCCTAATCCTTCCTTCACGCAGGACTCCTTAAATACCATCGCTGATGAACAACCACGAGTCGGGATTAGCCAGTGTTTATTGGGTGATGAGGTTCGCTATGACGGGGGACATAAGCGCGATGTTTTTTTAACAGACGTATTGGCCCCCTTTGTGGAATGGGTTCCGGTCTGTCCGGAAGTTGAAGCTGGATTGGGCACGCCGAGAGAGGCCATGCATTTGGCCGGAGACCCGGACGCCCCAAGACTATTGACGATCCGCACCAAGATCGATCACACCGATACGCTCAAGGCTTTCAGTCAGCGCCGGGTTCAAGAATTACGTGGGCATGATTTAGATGGATATATTTTTAAAAAGAATTCTCCCAGTTGCGGAGTCCATCGGGTGAAGGTTTACTCAGAAAAGGGACACCCAGGCAAGCAGGGAACGGGAATTTTTTCGGCCGCGTTGCAAGAGGCCTTTCCGCTTATTCCCGTGGAAGAGGAAGGACGTCTGAACGACGCCCCGATCCGTGAAAACTTTATCGAACGAATATTTTGTTATCGGAGATGGAAAACTCAGGTCCAGCAACAACGCATCAGCCGTGGAACCATCGTGCAATTCCATACACGGCACAAGTATTTATTGCTTACTCACAGCCGTTCCCACTATCAAGAACTTGGACAACTCGTCGCGAAGGCCGGCCAGTACACCCCGAGCGATTTAGCCAATCGCTACGGTGCACTCTTCATGGACGCGCTCAAAATCAAGGCCACAGTGCGAAAACATGTGAATGTCCTTCAGCATCTGGCTGGCCACTTCAAAACGCATCTGAGCAAGATTGAACGGGCCGAGTTACAGGAAACTATTGAGGATTACCACCGGTATTTAACGCCCCTGACGGTTCCTCTCACCCTCGTTAAACATTATGTGCGCATTCTGGCTGTTCCGTATTTAAACGATCAGGTGTACCTCAATCCACACCCTAAAGAGCTGATGTTGCGCAATCATGTCTAATCAACTGAATCCCACTACGGCTTATCGCATAAAATCCGTGGCAAGCATGACCGGGTTGAGTACCCATGTCATCCGGAAATGGGAAGAACGCTACCATTTGGTCCATCCCCAACGAGGGCCTAATGGATATCGTACTTTTACAGAAGACGACGTTCAATTTTTAATGTACCTGAAATCCCAACTGACCAATGGTGAAACCATCGGACAGCTGGCTGAAAGCGGTGAGACTCATTTACGTCAGGCCATGCGGGACATTCCCTACAGCTGTTCTTGTATACCCAAACAATTTCAACCGGAGGGTCGAAAGGTTATCCAGGCGGCCCAAAATCAGGATCATGATGCCATTCAAAGAATCATTGCCAGTTGGATTCTGCATTTGGGGTTAGAGAAAGCCATGGAAGTCATTCTGTTCCCTGTCTTGCGCCATGTCGGTGAGCTATGGCATGAGGGAAAAATTTCTATTTCAGCCGAAAACAGTATCAGCCGCATCATTCGTCTTCAACTCATTAATGCATTAGTGAAAGATTCCTCTCGTGACAAAGAACAAGCTCTGATCGCCTGCGTGCCAGGGGATTACCATGAAATCGCTCCACTCACCGTCACGCTTCTTCTCCAAAAACGTGGATGGCAAGCGACGTATTTAGGGCCTAACGTTTCATTCGAGGTTCTCGATACGGCCTTGCGTCGAAGGCATCCTGACCTTATGATCCTTTCCAGTACGACAGAACCGGATTGTCAGACAGGCCAGGCCTGGATAGAGACCATAACTCATACGTTTCAACCACAATGTCGGGTCATAGCAGGAGGGGCGGGGTTTCGTGCGTTTTCTGATCTTCTCGCCAAAAATGGGATTACCTATTTGAAGCAGGTGAAGGAGGTGAGGACGTTAGATCCTAAAGCCTCGCCCTACTCCCATACAGGAAAGTGAACCAAATCATAATTGCTTAATTTTTATCTAGATATAAGGAGCAACCAATAATGCCAGATCTCAAAAAAGCTATAATTCTTGTTGGTCATGGAGGCATTCCCAAAGGTTATCCAGCGGATCTCGTCAGTAAGCTGAAAAGATTGGAGGCCCAACGCCGAGCAGCCGGACAACCCATGTCCGCAGAAGAATTAGAGTTGGACACGAAAATCCGGACGTGGCCTCGAACACCAGAAACCGATCCCTACCAGGCCGGGCTGGAATCTTTGGGAGCACAGATGAAATCCATGCTGAACGGTGCGCTCTTTGGCTTAGCCTATAATGAATTTTGCGGACCGACGTTGCAGGAAGCAGTGGAAGATCTCATCAAACAAGGCGCGCAATCTATTACGGTCGTGTCCACAATGTTCACTCCAGGGGGGTCACATTCCGAATACGAAATTCCAGAAGAGTTGGAAGAGCTCCGCAAACAACATCCAGGCGTGACGTTACACTATGCCTGGCCCTTTAATCTAACGCAGGTCTCGAAAATGCTCATCGAGCACATTGATCAGTTTTCTTAATCTTTGCGAAAAACGATTCGAGTGTTCCACTAGTCTGGTCAAGATAGATAAAAAGAGAATACGTTCTTCATGGCTACATCGGTATCAAAAAAGAAAAATACCAAAAAAGGGATTCCAGCAAAAAAACTGAAACTAGACCACATCCACCATATCGCCATTCCAGTGCCGGACATTGCTGTGGCCCTGGAATGGTACACTTCTCGATTTAACTGTCGCGTGGAGTATGTGGATGAGACTTGGGCCCTGCTGGAATTTGCCAATACCAAGCTAGCGTTGGTCCTCCCCCATGAACACCCCCCCACTTTTCTCTTAGTCGCCCAGACGCCAACAAATTTGGGGACTTAGTGACCCACCGTGACGGACTCCACTCGGTATATATCACCGATGCCTTCGGGAATTCGATTGAAATCCTGGAAGATCTCTAAAGAAATTTCCTTCTAGGACAAAAAATCGTGAGCCATTCGGCTCAGTCTTTCTCTTTTGTGCTAGGTTTTTGGCCATATTTGATAGAACCTCCCCCTAATCTCCCAGGAAAAGCCTTAAGGTGTTTCGGCCCATCGAAGCCTGTACTTATGCCAAAATTGTCAGGAAAGAAAAGTCGCGTGGTATACTATCGTAATATGAAAAATCGTCTTGTCATGGCCCCCACTGTATTGTTGATAGGGGCGACCATTCTGAATGCAATCGTGGGTTGGTCTTCACCCGCTGAAGCTGTTTTACCCGTGAACGATGAGTCGATAGCTGGAGCCCCGACTCCTCCAACTTCTGTGAAAGAAGACCGCGTTTGGGATTTTCCCAAAGGCGCAGGATGGGAAAAACGGTTTTTTGAAAAACCACTTTCCGCGTATTCCTCGTATAATGTTACAAAAAACCAATTTCGATCACCGGGCGGCTCTAGGATTCCACTTAAATCTCCCGGAATGTTACCCGGCATTGAATTTGGTGTCGAAATGAACAGCTTTCAAGCTCTTCAATCGGTTGTTCCACCGCAGAGTTTTTCGAATTCATTCAATTTCCAGCAGAATCAACCTCTTCTCCTCGCCCCTTCCAATATTTCCCCGGACTATAATGCGGGATTTTTGCGGTTCACCTGGTAAAGATTATGACATCGGTTCAATACGTACTTCCCCCTTTGGGGCGTCACTCATGTTGTTTACATAAAAGGGGTCAGACTCGATTTAAAAGTGTATCCGTCGGGAAATAGCACAATCACCCGTTTAAATCGAGCCTGAACCTTTTTATGAGGTGTGACGTGACACTAACCTAGCCCGACAACCTCAGCCAGTTCTCCAAAATACTTATTGCGCATATTGCCAAGTTTGCGTAATTCTGACAAAAAACGATTCGCGGCTTCCACCATTCAAGATCGAGAAGATCAGATTTTTTTCATGGCCACAATTGCCTCCAAAAAGAAAACCAGTTGGAATTTTGGAAGAACGCGACCCGTTGCCTCTTGAGACATAACAAGCATACCCTTCTAGATAGAAGCAACAACTTAACCGTTTCGTGACCATGCCTTCGGACGTTCTCATTATTGGTGCAGGTCTTGCCGGGCTCTCTTGCGCACGCACGCTGGAGGGTTATGGAATTTCTTATCTGCTCTTGGAAGCATCGGATACCATCGGCGGTCGGATTCGCACCGATCAAATGGGTGGCTTTCTTCTTGACCGAGGGTTTCAGGTCTTTTCTACGGCCTATCCCGAGGCCGAACGAATACTGGATTACCCTGCACTCAACCTCCATCATTTTTCTCCTGGTGCAGTAATTCGATTTCAAGGGAAATGGCATCGTATGTTGGACCCATTTCGTCATCCTTTTTCTGCGTTGCAAGCACTGTTGATTCCCATCGGAACATTTTCAGACAAATTTCGAGTCGCGAAATTCCGACACAGGGCCCTCTCCGGTACGATACCCGATGTTTTTACGCGGCCGGAAACCTCAACACTCCAATACCTTACGAATTTGGGATTTTCTACATCAATGATCGAACGATTTTTTCGCCCATTCCTGGGTGGAGTGTTTTTAGACCCGGAATTGAAGACTTCCAGTCGGATGGCAGAATTTATTTTTCGGATGTTTGCATCCGGAAACATTTCTCTCCCAGCCGAAGGAATGGGAGCCATCTCACAACAATTATGCTCGCTTGTTCCACCAAAGAAGATTCGAACGCAAGCCCGGGTTGCCTCCATTCACAAAACAACAGTGACATTGGAATCAAGGGAATCACTTTCCGCTCGTGCTATTGTAGTGGCCACAGAAGGCCCAGCCACTGGAGAACTTCTTCCCTCCCTCACTCCACCGCCCTATCATACGGTCACCAGCCTTTACTTTGCGGCACCCGAACCGCCCTTCAAAGGTCCCTATCTCTTATTGAATGGAGAGGGAGTTGGCCCAATTAATAACCTCTGTGTGCTCTCTCAAGTTGCCCCGACCTATTCCAAAAATTCCCAGCATTTGCTATCCGTATCGGTCCTGAATCGCATAGGCCAACCCGAACCGAGTCTCGAGTCACAGGTACGAAGACAATTACAGGATTGGTTTGGTACTCAAGCAAAAGAATGGCAGCATATACACACTTACACCATCAAGGCTGCCCAACCCAGACAGGTGGTGCCATTTCCAAATCCTTATTCTTTTCAGTCTCATCTTCAGAATGGAATTTTTGTTTGTGGAGATTTTTGCGCGACCGGCACGATTGATGGAGCCATTTTTTCCGGACGCCGTGCGGCTCAAGAACTCCGCGACTGGCTGAAAAGATAAAAAGAACGTCATAGGTGGTCAGACTCGATTTAAACGAGTAATACCCCTGTTTCGCGAAAGTTTTACTTTTAAATCGAGTCTGACCCCTTATTTTCTGTCTAAAGTTTCTACATGTTTCTTTGACCGCATTCCAAATTATGGGAGTAAGGTGGAAATGATATAATGAATTTAGAAATAATGAAAAGGAGGCCAGACATGCCAAAGCGTACAAATAAATTTTCCTACACTGAAATTAAGATTCTCGAAAACGGATTGAGTTGGATTAAGGAATCGCAGGATAAGTTTGCGAAAAAATTTTACAATCGCCTTCTGCGGGAACATCCTGAGGTCAATCCGTTTTTGCAATCAATTGGTCCCTGGTCGTTTAACAAGGACTTCGTCCAGTCCCTTGACGCCATCATAGGTGAAATTCGCTCCCATGGGGACGTGAGATCTCCCATCAAGCATTTTTGGCCAGAACTTTCAAGCATCGCAATGGATCCCTTAAAAACATCAGAATTGAGCAAAGTGGCGGAGACCTTTCTTGACCTAGTTTCTGAGCTAGCAGAGGATGCCTGGAGTCCAACTTTGGAACATGCCTGGAGAAAAGCCATCAAAACTGTCATGGCCGGGTCGATGGAGCCAGTTGAACATTCACTCTTTCTATCGGATGCCAACCCATTTCTAATCACCAAAGGAAAGTTCATGGCCACGACTCAAGACATCATGCTTTGCTTAGGGACCATGATGCTTATGGCCGGCGGCATTGCCGCACTCGGTCTTTTGAGGCGCGGTCATTTAGTGGAGAACAGGTTGAAGGCAAGAAAACCCTTGCGGCTCTCCGTATGCTCTTAATGTTTCAGGACTTGCCTTTAATAGATGTGGCCTTTTGACATGTAAAAACCTGGCCCTCAGGTGACCGACATTTTCAATGGCAATTGAGGATCTGGTCTAAACCGAAAAAAACACGTGGCGTCATTCCCCCCCGGTGGTCTGCGAAGATCGATTCGGAAAAATGCAAAGATGAATGCCCGATACCGACTGTCGGGCATGACAAAATTTTCTGTCATCCCTGCCAATGGTCAGTGGGGATCCATCTTCCGCTTGGTCATCCCCGCATATGGTTGGCGGGGATCCATCCGAAAAAGCACATGATTGCTGAACCCGACCATTCCATTCACACCAATATGTTTTTCTTTTAAAAACCTTCCCCTCGCAGAGTGAAGCCGATCCCGTCTAAGGTTTTGCCAATTTTCCTTGCAGCCTCTCTTGTGAGAATCGATATGATAAGATGATTTATGAACCTTTCACAAACATCTCACCGACCCGTTCAAAAAACCCGCACTGACTGTTCAGTCGGAAAGCGCATTCTGATCGTGGATGATCAAGAGGATATTCATCTCTTTCTACGAGACAGACTGGAACACTTGGGATTTGCAGTC
>JBFJON010000051.1:0-7257 GCA_041617575.1 Nitrospirales bacterium
ACGGAAAGAGACAAGTCATGTCCTGAACGTGTACCCGGCTTGAGAACAGGCGGGGTGATATGTGACGCATCGGGGACTTGGTCGGTGTCATACGCCCACCCACCCCCCAAGGATTGTGATGCTGGCGCTTGTGCAATGGGTTGGCCGAGGATATACCGTGGCCCCACCACCATGGGGAACACCACCGAATAGACTCCACCATCATAGGATAAGGTCTCCACATAACTGATCGTGATCGTAATCTGTTCCCCTGGCAGAATATTCGCTACGGACTGCGTAAAAATATTGGGGCGTTCCTGGTCCAACAGGCCAGCCACATTGCCTCGGCGTTTTGCCGCTTCATAAATGGCTCGGGCTTCTTCCCGTTTTTTGATCGTGCCCTTCACGACCCGATCGCCCACGGTTAGCGTCATATCATCTACCGCCGCATTCTGCGGAAGCGGAAAGGTATAGACGGCTTCAATTTTGTCGGAATAGGGATTTTCGAACTGCTGGGTCACCTGAGCCCGTGCGAGCGGCCCACTGACCTGAATAGAGACATCGGTGTGTTTCAGCGGAAAAGCTTGAGTCGGCTTTCCCTCATCATCTAACCCTACTAAAGCCCCAAACTGATCAATCACCCACTCCGTACTCGCATGGGCAACGGGAGCAGGATACTCCCCAAACCCCAACAATCCTACACCAAAAAGGGCCAACGACCACGCCAGCCCTCCATCAAGTGCCCAATCTAAAACCTGTTTACCACGACTTTTGACGTTCATAACTCTCCTCCTTTTGTTCCACGGCCCCATGCCGCTTCACAGGAGGAGATGGCACGACTTGCCAAATCCTTTCAGGACAATGCTGAAAGTAAGGTGAACCTTCCAACTATCGTGTGGCTTTGCTCTAAAAACACCTCCATACTGCTTCGCAAAGAAAAGATGGTTTGACTTCTTAATTGCTTATAGTGCAATCTTTTACACGATAAGCCGAATAGAGCCATCCCCTGGGAGTCTTTGTTCATTAAATGGATACTCAACAGACACTAGAACTGATGTCCAGGAGGTTCTTCCTGAAGTCTTCTCTCGCCGGCGTGGCCCTCCTGGGATCACAACTCCTTTTCCCTGACATTGCCTCGTCCTCCTCACTCCCTGAAGGGCGAATACGACTCTATAATACCCACACCGACGAACGTCTCACCGTGACATACCGATCACGTTCAGGCCGATACGATCGAGGGGCGCTAAAAGATATCAATTTCCTCCTTCGGTGCAATAATTCAAAGAACGTACACCGGATGGACATTCGATTATTGGAATTTATAAATAAGATTGAAAAAACCGTAGGGCCGGGAAAAGAAGTGCACATTCTCTCTGGATATCGGTCCCCCTCTTATAACGATAAACTTGTTTTTTTCGAACAAGGTGCGGTTGTGAACAGCTTCCATACCAAAGGGAAGGCCATGGATTTTTCCATCCCTGGTGTCCGGCTTTCCGCCATTCAACGGGCTGCCATGAAGCTAAAACTTGGCGGAGTCGGTAATTATCGCTCGCGCGGCTTCATTCATATTGACACGGGCCACCCTCGCTTCTGGTAGTCTAAGACTCCACATTTTCCTTCTTAGTTCTATCTACAAAGCTCCGTTTTCGCCACCCCTTGTAGATTTTCCTATCTTCCTGGATTGGCCTTTCGCCCGCGAATTTACTCTTCGAGGGGAATAACTACCCGGAGCGGCGCTTCCGAGACTGCCCCAGGTCTAACCACATAAACGGAATCGTCGGTGCGTTCAATCTGGAGTTCAGACATGGCACCATTTCCCCCAAGCCATGGGGCAAGATTTTCTAAAGGACTGGGAGATAACAACACAGTAACGGTCGAAATCACTAATTTCCCCATTGTATTTGTTATAACACCCAATCCAAATTCCACAATTTGATAGGCATTCACATTGCCATCATCTGGATTGTTGTCAGGCTCCAGTCGAGTCGTTCCTTCCAGTTGTTGCCATTTGCCCCTCCCCACTGGACCTAATACAAAGAGAAAGCCAGATTCGTTGGGTTCAATGGCTAACCGGACATCTCTCCAATCGCCAGTTATTTGCTGTGGATTTCCCATTTCCTCTTCCCCAGCTGGCGTTTCACGAACAAAGCTATACCGTATACCCCTAGCCTTTTGGATAACCACCTCCCCTTCTGGCTTTTTCCCATGGGTAGACTCATTTTTTCCCTTCGCTTTGGGCATGGACGACTTTGAGCGTCTCTTCCTAAGAGTTTGACTTTCCGCATCAGTCCCCGCAGATTGACTCCCATCGTCTCCTGCTCCTAATCCAGCATAATACAGATCCAGGGCACCTGCCTGCGGCGGTGGTTCCTCTCTTACAGCCTGGTCTGCCAATAGACCACGGTTAGGAGTTGGAGTTGGAGTTGAGGCCTCGGGCTCAGCCACCTCAGCAGAATCTTGAATCGCCAATGGTTGAAAGGCTACCTCGACCTGTGGTTGGCTTGGCTCTGAAAATGTGGCTGGAGCATGAGGGACCTGTTCCTGCATTCCGGGGGATGGGGAATCCAGCACTTCTTCTTTTACACGCTTTTCCTCCTCCATCCCCCCCTTGACATGTCCAAGCCTATCTACGCTCTTGGCAATGTCAGTATCAGCTTCAGGCATAGGAGCAAAATCGGATTGAGGCTTTAACTCGGTTGGCAAAGAGCCCTCATCCTTTTTCGCCAACGCGACAGCAGGTTTCTGACCTTCTAATTGTGACTGTTGAGACCGAAAAACTTCTTCAACTTTAGCCCTCTCTTTATTTTCAAGCAAGGAACGTTCCGCATCCTGCTCTTGCTGAACCAGTGGTCCCCAGTCTTTTTCCATTTCCCAACCAAAGATGAGGGCAAGGCCCATTGCGGCGATACTTCCGGCCCAGGCAAGAGAAGAGGGTTGGCGAAACCATTTCAACCACGAACGGTGAGATAGTACTGTCGCTTGCGGAATCCCTGATTCCTGGAGACTGGTCAAGATTCGTTGACGCGCTTCTGGGTCGTCCAGTAAGGCTTTTAAGGCCTCTTCATCAGCCAATAGATCAAACAGCGGCTGATCATGGAGGGCTGCCTGGAATAATTGGCGCTTCTCCTCTTCAGTCAGTGTATTTGTAGCATAGCCGCCGAGGATCTGTTCCCAAGACTTGGACATTAGCCAACCGTCTCCTTATTGGGTCGCTGACCTTTTCCCTCTTAGAGAAATTGTCTCCCACTGCCCCCCCATCAGAGTCAGGAGTTGCTTGCGACACCGTGAATCCCAGGTATAAATCGTATTGATGGAACGTTCCCCTAAAATTTCCTTGATCTCTGGAAATGTATGTCCCTCTAGTTTAAGACGAAAGAGCTTTTGGCAACGTTGGCCTAATTGCTGTAACGCGGCAATCAATTGCGTCACGCGCTCTTTCTGCTCGGCTTGCATAACAGGATCATCTCCCGGATCTTTAAGCGGCTGGTCCTCCACCGAATCCTGATTGTATTCGCCACGCCGCAATCTTTTTCGATGAAGATCCAGCATTTTAAACCGAAGAATTTGAAACGACAGGGGCACGAGCTCCGTCAATTCCGTCACCTGCGGATATTTTTCGTTCAAAACCATGAGCACGTCTTGAGTCAAATCTTCGGCTGCTTCCCTTAACCCTCGAGATGTCGCGAATGCCAGAATCCTTTCACGGAGCCGGCGCAAAACTTCCTCGCGGGTTAGCCAATCCCACACCTTCATACCAAACCCTCTTTGCCCTCAATTCAGACCTGCTTCACCATCCTAGCACTTTTAGACAAAATTTCACGTGTGTCACAAAGGGCAAGCTGAAATGGCCAGGAGTATATTCGAGCCTCGTGAACGACAGAGGATAAAGAAAGAGAATCAGAGGCTGGATGAATATACCGCGATACCGAGGACAACCAAGCTCAGCGTAAGAATGGAACGTTGGACCCACACCACTTTTCCTGCAAACAAAAGCGGCGTTGCCTCTTTCCGTTGACCATTTCCAATTGCCCCATAGGGGTCGAGAATGAGATCGTGGACGAAGATGAGCCCTCCCACAATGGCAAACACGAAGAGTTTGAGCATCATGATTAAGCCCCAGCTGGTTTCAATACGGGCTGAGCCGCTCTCATCCAGTAGTTGAGAAGCACCCGTAAAAACGAGCACCATGAGGCTGACCCAGCCCACAGTTTTAAATCGTTGTCCTATTTTCTTAGCCATCTCAAGAGCCTCTTTGGACGGCATCTTGGCCCTGCCTTCGAGAAGGCTGGGTTTCACAGCAAATTGATAAAACATCCAGCCTCCGATAAACGTGATTGCGGCCAATAAATGTATCCAGGTTACAACGTACGCAGGCATATCTACGTTCCTTTAATTTCAAACTATAGCAAGGACTCCAATCATACCCACTATACTACCGAAAAACCACTAGATCGCCACTAGATCGATTGTTGCAAAATTGCAGAAATCGATCTTCTACTTTTAGCTTACCAGCGTTCTCAGGTACCATATCCCAGGACCAACATGAAGTCGGGTGTATCCCTTTTTTCTGGAGACATTCTTATGATTCGTTTACCCCGGACTACATTATGCGGCTCTATCTCCCGCAAGACAGGCATTATTCTATTTTTCCTCGTGAGTAGCCTTTTCTTGTTTAAGCCTGTTTGGGCTGCTGAACAGGATCAACTCCGTTGGGACAAAAAATATGCAACAAAGAAATACCTCTTCGGACGGGAAGCCATCCCGTTTTTGCAGGACCATGTTGACTTGTTACCCAAAGGCCACGTACTGGATTTAGCGATGGGGGAAGGGCGCAACGGGGTGTTTCTCGCAACCAAAGGGTTTCAAGTTACAGGAGTGGATATTTCATCGGAAGGGCTCAAAAAAGCAGAAACTCTGGCCGCTGAACTTGGAGTGACCATTAAAACGGTTGTCGCTGATCTTGAATCTTATGAAATTCCAGCAAATACCTTTGATGTCATTATCTGCACCTATTACCTTCAGCGAGATTTATTTCCCAAAATAGCTGCCGCGCTTAAATCTGGCGGCATGGCACTCATCGAAACCTATACGATGGACCACCTTCAGTACAGTCCTCGGTTTAACAAAGCCTTCCTGTTGAAACCGAATGAACTCTTGACGATGCTACCCGGCCTTCGTGTCCTTCGATATCAAGAAGTCGATACCGGACAAGCATCCTTTGCCAGTATCCTCGCGCAAAAACCGTAATGATCGAAGGCGTTCCACCGGGGCGTCTCTACCTAAGATGCCATTCCTCTCCCCGCCCCGTTATTCCTATCTCCTACTCTGTCATACCAATCTCCTACTCTGTCATTCCCGCCATTTTTAATCGGGAATCTCTCTGGGTTTCGTTTCGGATGGATACCCGCCAGAAACTACGGGTATGACGGCAACAAGATGGACACCTGCCACAAGCACGAAGGTATGACAAAAGGGGAATGGAGCTCTGCAAACCATTTGCGGGGATGACTAACAAGAATGGCCTTGCGACCCTTCGGATAGTTCCGGTACCCTTGCAACTCCCTTTTGCCCCTATGGAACTAAAGAGAATCATATGACTGACGCCGTAACCGCTGTCCCCATCGCCGATCCGTGGATTGAGATTGGCCCCCAAGCCTTAGACGAGGAGCTGCTTAGCCAACGCGCCTGGCGTATGCCCGATATTGTGATTTACCATCATGGGCCGGAAGAATGGTGGGTCGCCCCGCTCGATGAAGAATTACCTCTAGTACGGTTAAACCGCATGGGTGCCACCTTGCTCGGCGCTATGGATGGCCGCATGACCATCGGAGCCTTGCTGAAACAATACGGCAAATGGGTATGTAGCCCCTCCCAGCAGAATGGACGCTGGCATCTGGAACGGTGGGCGCAACCACGATTTTCTCTGGCCTACTATGGCACCGAACCACCCAGTGGGCACAGTGCCGAGGCGAAATGGGATTTGTTGCTGCAAAAAGTACGGGAAGGCTGGCATCAAAACGTCCAAGCGGAAACGGAAGATCATCTGTCAAAATTTCATGTCCAGGGCATTCAGGGCCCACACGGGCATTTTGAAATTATCGAAACCACCGTCTCCCATCTCTTCCGCGAACCCTGCGAAGCCATGAATGGCTTCACCTATGGACGGTTACTTGGGAAAACTCTACGGCAAATGGGGTGGCTCTCGCCCAAACCCAGACGTATTGTGGAAGTGGGTGCTGGCCTGGGGTATGTCTCGAAAGAACTGGCAGGAGAACTTTCTGCGGATGAACGAAAAGATATCAACTATACCTTTTTAGATCTGACTGGCCCGTTCCTGGGCTCCCAAACCTCACTGGCTCGAAAGGCAGGTTGGACGGCAACGGCCATTCAAGCCAATGCCGAACGAATGCCCTTGGCCGATCATTCCGTCGATCTGTTAATCGATAATGAAAATCTCGCCGATATGACGCCGGTTCAATTTACAGGCGACGAACTCCTCATGTTTAAAGGTGAGAACCCACAACATGATGAAGCCTTAGACCTGATCCGACGCATGCGTCTGCCACTCACGCCACCCTTTCCAGACGAAATTATTTTCAATTACGGCGCCATCAAATTTTTACAGGAAGTCTGGCGTGTGCTGAAGCCAGGCGGACACGCTATCATGGTCGAATTCGGCATCGAAAATGATTGGCCTTCTCCCGTTAAATTGCCCGGTCACACGGAATATGAAGTGCAATTCAGCCATCTGCGCCATGCGGCCAAGTGGCTCGGGTTTCGAGAACAATATTGTACCCTGCCCCAACTCCTCGGCATGAAGCCAGACACCCAGGTGCTCTGCACGGGTGCCGCCTATACCCTGCGACGAATTTGCCGTGAATTGGAGAAACCCTTTTCCGTCCGCGCCTATACCGAAAAAGAATTAGGGACAGCACTCGGAGGCCTCCTTCCCAAACTTACCGGCCTGCACTACCACAATGTCTTAGATCCTGCCTGGTTCGGTTTATGGGACTTCAAAGTGCTCTTGGTGGAAAAACCCGGCGGCATGAGCATCGGACAACAACCAGCCTTCAAAGAATCCGCCGGCTTCCGCTGGTACACCCAACAATAGAAAATGATTGGCAGGCCGTGCCCGCCCTACCAAACACTACTCTGTCATTCCCAACATCCTTAAATGGGAATCCATTTGTGCATTTTTTGGGAGGGATACCCGCCAGAAACCACGAAGTTTGAAAGCAGGTCGATGAATGCCCGTTAAATACTTGCGGGCATGACCAG
>JBFJON010000052.1:0-7221 GCA_041617575.1 Nitrospirales bacterium
AAAAGGAATTTGATAAAAATTCTGTTCTTTCCAAAGATATAACGAGAAGTGAAATGATACGCATTCTCTTGCGACCGCGACAACCCCTTTAACCACAGAAAGAGATCAAAAAAATTAGACCATCAAACGTCTTTTTACCGTAAACCTTAGACAGATGCTGGAGCAAAATGGCGAGAAATTGCCCTCCTTCGACTGCCTTTGATAGCGTGAAGCAGTATAATCAAATTAAATATGTCAAACAGGCCACCATTCTCCTATCTCATGAGAACCACTTTCCAAAAGTGCTGTTTGTCTTCTTTGACCATTTCGTATTTATTCCTGGGCTTCCTAGGACCAAGCTGGAGCCAATCGACTCTCCACGAATCTGATGCTGCCTTAACGGAAGATGCGCCCCTCAAGAATCTCATTCCTGCGGACTCAGTCATTACGCTAACGATACGCGACGCGGTCATGCAAGCTTTGGAAAATAATTTAGATATTCAGGTCAGCCGGTTTACTAGAGATGTCCGGTTAACGGACATTGTTTTCCAAGAAGCAGAATTTGATCCCACGGTTGAGTTAGGGGGAAGGTACGATCGAAGACTTAGCCCCCTCAACAGACCAGTCTTTGGCTTGGGGGGGATTGCGCTTGGGAATGACCCAGATACCTTCGACCAAAATGACACGGGATTTAACCTGGGCCTTACGCAAAAACTGATAACAGGGGGGGATTATGGCCTGCGCTTTGATACCAATCGGAATTCCGTGGCAGGGCCTAACGCCTTTCTGTTTAACCCTTCGTATTCCAGCAATCTTTTGGCCAATTTGACACAACCACTCCTGCGCAATTTCGGCCCTACGATTAATCAAACCCGGGTGACGATCGCCAAAAATTCCGCAGCAGTGGAAGAACTCTCATTGACGCAACAGATCCTTTTGATTATCTCTCAGGTCGAGCAGGAATATTGGGAATTGGTCTTCACTCGTGAAAATTTAAAAGTGACAAAGGCCACGTTGCGTGCTGCCGAAGAATTATTAGCCAGTAACCGTGCCAAGGTCAAAGCCGGGGTGCTGGCTGACGTGGAAGTTCTTCAGGCACAGGCCGGAGTCGCTAGTAGAATCGAACAAGTCTTGTTAGCCCAAAAAGCTGTGCAGGATCAAGAAGATAAACTACGACAGCTCCTCAGCAAATCAGAATGGAATTTGACGCAGACGATACCCCTTGTTCCGCTTGATTCGCCCATAAAAGAATTGCAACCGACCCCTTTACAAGAAAATATCACCTTTGCGTTTCAACACCGCCCGGAAGTCCTACAAGCCAAGAAAAATATTGATACCTCAAAGATCAATACCCGATTTGCCAAAAATCAACTCCTTCCCGATCTTTCCTTCCAAGGGGAATTTGGCCTCGCTGGCCTTGGGAACAAAACCGGAGACAGCTGGGATCGGTTGGGCAGTACAGATTTTTACAACATGGGAGGCGGGTTGGTCCTTACTTATCCTTTGGGCAACCGCTCTGCCAAAAGCCAATATCAACGTCGAATACTGGAAACCCGTCAGAGTCAGGCCTCGTTACTACGCATTCGCCAACAAGTTATACTAGACGTCAAAGAAGCGATTCGCGGGATGCAGACGAACTTCAAACGAATTCGGACGAATCAAGCCGCCCGCAAACTTTCTGAAAAACAAGAAAAAGCTGAACAGGAACGATTTAAACTTGGCCTAAGTACCACCAGATTGGTGCTAGAATTCCAACGGGATTTAAGACTAGCCCAAGGAAGGGAATTGCGAGCCATTCTCGATTACAACCAATCGTTATCGCGTCTCCGTCTCGTCACCGCCTCCACCCTCGACCATTACAACATCACGGTTCAATAAACCGTAAGAATTAAGACATTCTCTCCTAGGAATCTGTCCAAGATAAGACTGATCTACTACGGAGATGCTCGATTTGACCAGATCTTTCGATTCTTTTCGTTCAATAGTCCCTCTATTCGCCTCAAAAAATCAAAAAATCTGACTCAAACCAGCCCATTCTCGGGAAGATTACTTATCTCAGACAGACTCCGTAGACAATGTCTGATGAATTGTAAACCCAAAAAGTTGCAACGACAGAAGGTTTGCTTAAAGTTCCCAGTCCCTCTCCAGACTTGTTACCATGAAGAACAGGCATTCGGTGTTTTTTGAATAAGGTGCTTTTACCATGACACGGAAAGTCTTACTCACTAGCTTGATCCTCATTGTTGCTACCGGCATCGGCCTATATGTCTATCTCCCTGACCTTCAATCGGATTCTTCTGAAAAGCAGCCTCCAGCTACCGTTGAAGTCGTACGTAGCTCATTGGAAACACGAGTGTCTGAGACCGGGACGATCCAGCCATCGAAAACGATCGAGATCAAATCGCAATTTTCGGGCGAAGTCGCTCAATTATTCGTCTCCAGCGGTCAGTCCGTCAAAAAAGGGGAACTGTTGACGATTATTCGCCAGGAATCCAGCCAGGCCCGCCAAGTGGCTCAGCTTCGGGAGGCGATTCAGGAAGAACGGCTGAACGTGAACACCACCCAACGGGAATGGTTCCGTTCGCAATCGTTATTTAAGAAAGGATTTATTGCTCAACAAGAACTGGAAACCTCAGAGGACAATTATCAACGCGCACTGCTTCGTTTGGAACTCGCCGAACGGCAACTTCTGCTGGCTTTAGGTGGCAATGAAGAATTGTTCAAACGGTATCAAGAAGGCTCGACGCAAAGCACCCGGCCAGAAGAATTCCAGGTTCGCTCCCCAACAGATGGAACGGTCCTGGAAATTCTTGTCCATTCTGGTGAGATCATCACCTCGGGAACAGCAACATTCGGTGGTGGAACTGTCCTCATGCAAATTGCCGATCTCTCGCAAATGGTGGTCAAAGCCGACATCAACGAAGTGAATATTCCCAGGGTTTCAGTAGGACAAGCCGTCGACATTCGTTTGGATGCCCTGCCAGGACAATCTTTTCAGGGAACGGTCATAGAGATCGCGACACAAGGTGTTAAGACAGAAAACATTGTCACTTATGAAGTCATTATCGCTATTGACACGCCACATGAGGTCCTCAAGCCCATGCTCACCGCCAATGTGGATATTGTGACCAAGCGATTGGATGATGTCCTCACGATCCCTCTGGAGGTTCTACAGGTTAAAAATGGGGATGATGTTGTCGAAGTCCTCACCAATGGAACCCCAAAAAGTCAGAAGGTGCGTGTGGCATTCCGAACGGATACGCAAGCCGTGATCACGAAAGGTCTCAAGGAGCACGATCAGGTGATCATCCCCACATTTAAACCTTCAACAGAAGACTGAGGCCATCTCTACCTGGTCAACGTCATGCTGATTACCTTGAGCCACATTAATAAAATCTATACCACCGGCGAAGTAGCGGTTCATGCACTTGACGACCTGAACATCGAAATTGAACAGGGCGAATTTGTCGCCATCATCGGACAATCCGGCAGCGGCAAAACGACACTGTTGGATATTGTGGGCTGCCTCAGTTATCCCACAAACGGCGACTATTGGCTGAATGGGGCACACATCAACAACCTACCCGATTCGGAACTCACTACAATTCGGAATCGACAGATTGGCTTTATCTTCCAGACCTTTCATCTCTTACCTCGAAAATCCGCATTGGAAAATGTTCAACTCCCCCTCATGTACGCTGGAGCCACCCGCACGCAACAACACGACCGCGCAGCCGAGGTGCTGACTATGGTTGGGCTTCAGGATCGTCTAAATCATCACAGCAACCAACTTTCAGGTGGTCAGCAACAGCGTGTAGCCATTGCCCGCGCTTTGGCCAACCGACCAGCCTTGCTCCTTGCGGACGAACCCACAGGGAATCTGGACAGCCAGTCCGGGAACGAGATTTTATTGATTTTCGAAGAGCTGCACCGTCAAAACCAAACGATTATCATAATTACGCACGACCCTCTCATCGCCCAACGTGCCGACCGCCGCATCACGTTATTGGATGGTCGAGTGGTGACCGACGAATTCACCGAACCACGTGCACAAGCGGTTCTTCAAGGAATCTAAGACCTATCATGCTTGGAGCTATTTTTCGCGATTCCCTCAAAAATTTGTCAAGCAATTTGCTGCGATCCGGCTTAACAATGCTGGGGGTCATTATCGGAGTTGCCTCGGTGATTGCGATGATGGCCATCGTGGAAGGCGGACAGGTTTGGCTGGTAAGTTCTATCGAACGTTTAGGCACGAATCTGCTCTTTGTCTGGAAAAAACGATTGACGGTTGAAGAAAAACGCATGTTCGCTGGGCGCAACCTTCAACTCCGTTATGACGATGCCTTGGCCATTCGTGAACGATTCCCCGAACTCCAAGTCGCACCTATTATCGAAATCGACGGTCAGGTCAAGGCGGGAGAGCGGGATTACAGCGGTCGCATTACTGGAACATCTCAGGAGTATGGTGAAATTAGAAATTTTTTCCCTGGGAAAGGACGTTTCTTAACAACAGCGGACCTTCACGAGTGGCGGCGATCAGTGGTCTTAGGCAAAACCATCGCTGAAGTTCTATTTGGTACTCAATCTCCAATTGGGAAAGAGATTAAAATCTTTATGGGTGTCAAAAAGGGGGGAAAGGACAAACAGCAGGAGGAAACGAACAAACAGAAGGGGGAAAAGAACGAAAAGGAGATTGTTGGGGAATATCGGTTTGTCGTCATTGGCGTCATGCAACCCAAGGGTGAAGTATATGGGCAAGACTATGATGAAAAAATCTTCATTCCTGCAACAACGTTGCTCCGTTATTTCAAAGGAAATAACAAGATTGGGCAGATGATTATTCATGTTCCGGATCGAAACCGGATGGATGAATTTACCCAGAAACTTCATCAGTTCCTTGTTCAACGCCATGACGGCGTCGATGATATCCGTATCCGCAATCAAGGAGAATTTTTGAGTGCAGTGGAGCAAACCCTCTGGACATTTCGGATTGTTCTTGGGGGAATTGCCATTGTCGCACTCCTTGTGGGAGGCATCGGAATCATGAACATCATGCTGGTAACTGTCACTGAACGAACTCGAGAAATCGGATTGCGAAAGGCCATTGGGGCAAGACGTGAAGATATTCTTCTGCAATTTTTAATTGAATCCACCACTATTAGTGTTATTGGCGGATGCGTTGGAATCGTCCTTGGGATTTTTGCCGCCTATGGCTTTGGCAACTTGGTCGCGGAATCCATGCCAGGTGGAGGCGATTGGGGAGCCGTCATTAAACCCACCGCCATTGCCATTGCTTTTGTGTTTGCAGTTGCAGTCGGCATTGGCTTTGGACTCTTCCCTGCCATAAAAGCCTCAAAGCTCGACCCTGCCGAAGCCTTACGCTATCAATAAAAGGGACGAAAAATAAAACGTACACAGAAAACCAATTCATGAAAATTATCTATAGTCCGTACACTCTGGCCGATCCGCTCCCTGGTAAGAAGAATGAGTATTCTGGCAAATCAGACCGCACAATGGCTTTACAAAAAAGTCCTGCCAATGAAGTGATGGCAGGTTTAGCCATTCTCCCCATAATCGCCACGGTTATCTACTACCTGCTCCCGGAATCCTGGCAAGCTCATCGCCTTTGCCAATTTGCGCCACAGATCATCGCCTTCGTGAGTTTCGGCGTCTGGGCTGTTTGCAATACGGATATCATTCCCAAGCTGGGACTTCAACCGGCAAAAATCAGTGCTGGCATACGGCTGGGCCTTTTGATTGGACTCTTGCTAGGAAGCTTCAATACAACCCTGATCGTATATGGAGCCCCCACACTGGGATTGGACATTGAATTCCTTCGGAATACTCCTCATGCCCACATACCCCTTACCGTCATGGTGCCATGGTTCATTATATTTATCGCCATCGCGGTGGAAGTGAATTTTCGAGGGTTCTTGCTTGGACGCTTGCTGGCGCTGTTCTCCCACCATACAAGACCGTTGCGAGGCTTAGACATTATCGCGGCAATCATGGCCCTAGGACTATCCAGCTTGGCCTTTGCTTTTGACCCGTTTATGGTCTCCACCTTTCAGCATCTCCATTGGATTGCAGTTTGGGATGGCTTCATCTGGGGATGGATGTGGCTGAAAACTCGGAACCTGTATATCCCCATGGTTGCGCACTCCATGGAGGTGATCATTGAATACCTGATTATCCGTGCGGCTTTGGCATGACCCCTACTTTCTCTCCACACCTGGTCAACAGCCTCTTTGGCGATCCTGGTCTCTATGTAGAAATTCGGTGGAGCCGCAGGGCCCTCTTGTTTGATTTGGGAGATAACACTTCGTTAAGCCCAACTCGTCTTCTACGAGTCCAAGATATTTTTCTGTCACATACCCACATGGATCATTTTATCGGCTTCGATCGTTTGCTCAGGGTGGCCCTTGGGCGTGGCAAGCGAATTCGCCTTTACGGCCCGCCTGGACTCATTGGCAACATCAACGGCAAGCTCCAGGGCTATACCTGGAACCTGGTGGATGGTTATCCCTTGAGCCTGGAGGTTCAAGAATTTCACTCTGACCGGATTGAGAAGGCAGAGTTTCACGCAAAAGACGGATTCACCTGCCATTACCACTCACCCATTCCAGCTAATCACTCCGAGGTGTTTTCGGTACTGGTAGAACCGTCCCTCTCGGTCAGGGCCGTCACCCTCGATCATCGCATTCCTTCACTAGCCTTTGCGCTTGAGGAACCCTTTCATATCAATATCAACAAAGTCCGTTTGCATGAAGCCGGCCTGCCAGTGGGCTCCTGGCTCAAAGAAGTCAAACAACGGATTTGGGAAGGAAAGCCCAACTCTCATATCTTTGATGCCACGCTCTACTTTGAACATCGCAAGGAAAATAGAACGTTTAATCTTGGAGAGCTCAAAGAACGGTTTGCAACCATTACCCGTGGACAGAAAATCGCATATGTTGTGGATTGTCGCTATGATATGACCAACGAACGTAAAATACTTGATCTTTGCCTGAACGCCGACACCATGTTTTGCGAAGCACCATTTTTAGAGCGAGATCATGAAAAAGCAGCCAACCGGTATCACCTCACGGCTCGACAAGCAGGTGTGTTGGGACGAAAGGCCCAGGTTCAACAATTGGTGGTCTTTCACTTCTCTCCCCGCTACACCGGGCAGGGAGATATCATTCAACAGGAGGCTCGCGAAGCCTTCACAGCAACTCAACAAGAAAGGCACGGAAACCTGGT
>JBFJON010000053.1:0-7196 GCA_041617575.1 Nitrospirales bacterium
AGAAAGTTACAATACCCTCTCAGTTTAACTCTCGGGACCCTGCTGGATCCCTTTTGGCTTGAGGAGGCGAGAGAGGTAGGTGTGTTGGAGACTGAACATCGGCCCCTTTGGATTGGTTTCAGTTACTGCGGCACTGATTTTTTTCAAATCAGGGGCACACATTATAATAAGCCCGCGATTCGTTTCACGACCCAGTCAAAAATGTGAAAATTACACCAAATCTTTTATGAGAGTTGCTGGATGTACAGCACGAATCGGCGCCTGCACATAAACCTGAAGATTTCTGGTGGCAATCACCGTAGCGCCACAGGCTATTGCTGCAGCCACCTGTAAGGCATCTTCGAAATCTTTCATGGGCGATTGACAGGCGAATCGCACACTTTCTTTCGTTGCCGGAGCCAGATGGATAAAGTGAATAAGTTCCTCAATGAATACTCGCGTGGGAGAACCACCCTTGACGGGCGCGACCACATAATAGAAGTTCGACAGGGAATGCCACGCCACATAGCCTGTCCCTTTCCGCTGCTTTAAGGCATCAAGTAGTTTTCCCGATGCGGCGCTATGCGGTGTTCGGTCCAAAGCCACATCGACCAGTACATCCGTATCTACCAAGTTCATGATAAATATTTCTTGGCCAGGTACTGATATCGCGCATCCTTTTTCTTTGCGGGTTGAAATTGTCCTCGCCACCTTGCCGAAAATGACGGCTTTTCTGAATGACTTAACCTACGCAATGCCGTTTCGATGACCTGCGACAGCGATAATCCCTGCGCCCTGGCATATTGTTTGGCCTTAGGGACTAGCTCCTCGTCAATCGACACTGTCAACTTCGTTTTCATGCCATCCTCCGTATACGTATTGTTTAAAATAGAAACGTTTAATTTTCAAGCGAGACAAGAGCTTTCTAGAGTCCCATGAACGCCTATGACCAATTCAATGAAAGAGGCCATCCTGTAGGAAATCAGGATTCCTCCGTGCTTTGTTGGATGTTTTTTTGCTTGAGGAGGCGAGACAGGTAGGTACGTTGGAGGCCCAGCAGTTCGGCCCCTTTGGATTGGTTCCAGTTACTGCGGCGCATGGCCTTCTCCAAGATATGCGTGCTAAATCGCTCAATGGCATCGTGGTAGGGAAGATTATCCAGTGTTTCCATATCGTCCTGGCTCCCACCGAGTCCGAGCAGGTCCGTTGTAATTTCTTCATCTACGCCTAAGACGACCGCGCGGGCAATCGCATTGTCGAGTTCTCGAATGTTGCCGGGCCATGAATAACAACGCATGGTCTCAACGGCTGCTTTGGAGAATTTTTGTTTCCGCCGTTTCATTTCCCGAACATGGCGTTCGAGAAAATATTCGGCCAGGGGAATAATATCTTCAGGACGATCCCGCAGCGGAGGCAACGATAAATTCACGACATTAAGTCGAAAGTAGAGATCTTCCCGAAAGGTGCCAGCTTTGACGGCTTGTTTCAGATCTTTATTAGTCGCCGCGATGACACGTATATTGACGCGAACGAGGCGCGTACCACCCACACGAGGAAATTCGTGATCTTGCAGCACCCGCAATAATTTTGCCTGCAGGCCTAACGGCATATCACCGATTTCATCCAGAAAGACGGTTCCGCCATCTGCCACCTCAATTTTTCCTTTTTGCAGCGCGTCAGCTCCGGTGAACGCGCCTTTTTCATGACCGAAGAGTTCATTTTCAAGAAGCGTTTCGGTCAGGGCCACACAGTTGATGACACTGAACGGCATCTCACCCCGTTCACTCCAGCGGTGAATCGAACGGGAAAAGAGCTCTTTTCCGGTCCCGCTTTCTCCCAATAGCAACACCGTAGCATCCGCCTCGGCAGCTCGTTTGGCCAGTTGCACCGTAGAACTGATTTGTGGACTCTCCCCCACGATTTGGCTATAGCGGCTTTCGACCTCTGTCCGTAATGACGCCACCTGGCGGCCCAACGCCTCCCGCGCCAAGACCTTTTTGAACACCAGCGACAGGTGATCCACTTCAATGGGCTTCGTGAGGAAATCGTAGGCCCCGGCTTTCATGGCCTCGACCGCTCTGGAAATGGTGCCATGTGCCGTCATCACGACGACCGGCAAGGGCAGACTTTCTCCCCCGCCAAATCCTTGCGGCTCATTTTCCCCATTCTTCTTGGCACTCTGTTTCCCCAACTCCTGAAGCACTTCCATGCCGGTCATTTCCGGCATTTCTAAATCCAGCAACATAAGATGTGGAAAGTACTGGTCGAGTTTTTCTAGCGCTTCCTTGCCATTTGAAGCGGCAAAGGTTTCATAGCCCAGTGCGTTTAAGCGATCGGTGAGCATGAGTACAATGTCCGGATGATCGTCGACAATCAGAATTTTCTTTTTCATAGGTCTCCTCTGATGAGTCCACACCAGTGCGTTAAAAGTCTATAAAGACGACCACTCCTTAGCAAATGTCATCGTTTCAGTCCTTCCAGCACCGCGGCGGCCAACAAGGGAACCATCAGTTCATGATGGCCTATTAGACTATAGCCTTTCCCGCCTTTCTGTGTTGGACGTTTGACGACATTGGTCAAGGGGCGATAGTGCAGAAGAAAATCCATGTTGACGGTCGTGATCCGTTTAAGCGCGCGTCCGAGATTCCGTCCTAAGGTGACCGTTTTTAAAAAGACTTCCGGTAAGAACACCGCCGAACCCAGATTGATATACACACCACCTTCCATTTGAGAGACTAAAGCCGCCAACTTGCGAAAATCTAGCAATGAGCCACCACCGATCGCTTCTCCATTGGCGCTGGGATGCATATGAATGACGTCGGTCCCTATCGCCACATGCACCGTGACCGGCAAGCCTAACTGGGCACCCGTCGCAAGCAGACTCGAACGCCGATGGGGAAACTGTTTGGGATGGGAGGTGATATAGCGACCCACGGCTTCGCCAGCGCCCAAACCCTTTTGCCATCCTTTGGCAATCGCTTCATTCAGAATACGGCCCGTGTCTTCCGCCATCCCAAACCGTCCGGAATCAATTTCGGCTTCGACTTCTTCCGACGTGTGTCCTTGATAGGCTAATTCAAAATCATGAATCACGACCGCTCCGTTCATCGCTACAGCCGTAATCACGTCTTTGCGCATCAGATCGACAAGGATGGGATTGAGTCCAACTTTTGTGGGATGCGCACCCATTCCCAGGATAACCGGCTTTCCACGTTGGCGTGCTGTGACAATGGCCGAGACTACGGCCTTAAAGGTCTCTCCGGCCAAAATATCTGGAAGGGTTTCAAGAAATTTCTGAAACGAGCTGCCACGACGCCAGGGCGTAGCCCCATCGGTCATCTTGACTTTGGAATGCCGGGTGCGGAGAGGATAGGTGCGAAGCCGAGCAAGATTCAGCTTGGGCCCGATCGGGGAAGGGGATGGGTTAGTCTTGGTCGCCAAAGAGTCGCTCTTCAATCAATTCGCACAACACATGCCCGAGCGTGATATGACATTCTTGAATACGAGCCGTCACCGAGGAAGGAACACGGAAACAGTAATCAACCAGATCCGTCAGCTTACCGCCGGTTGCACCGGTC
The DNA here is from genome assembly GCA_041617575.1 of Nitrospirales bacterium. Lineage (GTDB taxonomy): Bacteria > Nitrospirota > Nitrospiria > Nitrospirales > UBA8639 > Nitrospira_E. Next base: position 3,558 of record JBFJON010000053.1, read on the forward strand.
CAGCCCACGGTCACTAAACCCCGATCATGGGCGGCTTCCACGCCGCGAATGACGTTCAACGAGTTCCCGCTGGTACTGATCGCGATAACCACATCGCCCTTCCGGCCATGTGCCAGAACCTGCCTGGAGAAAATATCGGTAAAGTCGTAATCATTCGCAATACTCGTCAGAGCCGCCATGTCTGTTCCCAGTGCCAGGGCGGGCAGGGGATCTCGATCACGACGGTACCGGCCAACAAATTCTGCTGCAATATGCGAGGCATCGGTGGCACTGCCGCCATTTCCAAAGAGCATGACCTTTTTGCCTTCGCGAAATGCCCGGATCAGCAGTTGCCCTACCTCAACGACGCGCTCGGCATGCGTGCGAATAAACTCATTTTTGACATCCGCACTGGTTTCGAACGCCTCAATGACGTCTTCAATTTCCATGACGCGCGGATTTTAGCAGGATAGTACTCAAATTTCACTTGCCAAGGGAATTGAACAAGGTGGGTCTCTATTCAGCAGCCCCATTTCTTGCCGGTCTCCTCTACCAGTGATATAGTTCAGACATTGTGAGTGCCCACATACCGACCAAAGCACTCCTCCTGGCTATCCAAACCGATCCAGCTCCAGCCATCGCGATCCTCCAACAACTTCATCCCGAGATGGTCTGTTTTTTCCTGCAGGAATCTTGCAAACACATCGTGGAATCCGACGTGCACCCGGCACTTTCCCAGATGCCTCAACGATGGGATTGGATTCTTACCCCAGATACTGGAAGCTTCCCAGCGTGCCACAAAGCCCTGGCGCAAGGCTTGGGCCCACTTTTGACCACATGGAACGTCGCGCCGGGTGAACTGGCTATTGATTTATCGAGTGCCTCCCCTGCCATGGCTTCGGCGTTGGCGTTGGTGGGATTTCCGTTTTCCACTCAAGTGTGGCTAGTCCCCGCTAATCCCTCTCAAGAAGAAACACCAGGCTCTTCTACTCAGCAGGACACCTCGGAAAATCCCTGGGACGAGGAGGCGCCAAGACTTCGCCGAGAAGCCTGCGATTTATTCAATTATGGCTGGCATGAAGCTTCCGCACGCGCCTTTCACACTTTGGAACACCGCATCAGCGGAGGCTTGAAGCCGTTTTATCGAGCCTTGGCGGACATTGCACAAGGCTATGGTCTTTGGGAACAACTGCTCTATCGCCTCGCGTGGGAAAAACTCAAAAGCGGCATCAAGGCATTGGAGCTGGCTTCCGTGTGGGGTGGGCCGCCAGGAATGGACCGTGTCATTAAAACGCTCAAAGGCAACGCGCGATTTCTGGAATCTCTCGTTTTGGATGCAAAGGAAATTAAGCCCTCGCTCACTCTCGATCTGCTGGCCTGGGCGAAACGACGGGGCGACCGAGGACGAGACTTAGAAATGGCCACCCGGGTCTTGTTGCGCGGGTTAGAAGCTGCTGCGCAAACACAATTATCCAATCGCTTTAAGTTGAAAAGTTGGGATATCACTGTCGAGCAACTCCCCAAAGACTTACAAGACACCTGTCGTACTCGCTATCTTAACGAGATCGACGGAAAATTTCGCCTGCCGCTGCAGGCACAGTTTCAGGCTTTGGCAGGATTAGGCGATCCCATGGGCCAACGATTTACCACCGAATGGCCAAAGATGAAATCTTTGTTTGATGCGGCTGATCATGCCGTTCTTGGCTATGGCTTTGAGCCGTTGAAAGCCGAGCGGTTCCACCAACTGTATGAGCTGACCCTGAAACTGACCGGCACCGCAGCATCGGATCTTCCGGTCTTTCCTTCATTGAAATTCTAAACGGATCGACATCTTTCAATGGAAGTGCGGATTTATTATGAAGACACCGATTGCGGAGGCGTCGTCTACTATGCGAACTATCTCAAATATTTTGAGCGCGCGCGGACGCACTTCCTCGAGGAACATGGCCTATCGGTCAGTGGGCTCATTCAACAAGGGACGGAATTTCGCGTGACTCAAGCAGAATTGGCCTTTCGTTCCGCAGCTGTTCATGGGGAAGTCTTAGTCGTGGATACGAGGGCCGCCGCCGATCGTCGTATCTCTATCACGTTCTCCCATGTTATTCGAGAACGCACCAGTCAACGCCTCGTCGTGGAGGGAGCTGCCACTCTCGTGGCAGTGGATTCCCATGGTAAAATCAAACGCATTCCTCCGACAATCCTACAGGCCTTGAATATCCCAACTGATTCCCAAGCTCCAAGCTAACGTGCATTCTTCTCTTGACCTACCGTGCCACAGCACCCACACCAACAAGGCAATCTTCTTTCCATACCTTCCTTAGCGTTTGCCGAATCCTTAGAACGACAACAGGCCCTAGTTGTTGAACGCAGCGAAGACCGGGAACTCGACACCCTAATCCTCACGGAACATGAACCGGTGCTAACCTTGGGCCGGACGACGAAGCCCGAACATTGGGAACCACATTGGACGGAACTGGAAAGCCAAGGGATACATCTACATCAGACGAATCGTGGGGGATCGGTCACCTATCATGCCCCAGGACAAATTATTGGCTATCCGGTTCTACGATTGCGAAACTTCTGCCCCGGCCCCAAGGTCTATGTGGCAAAACTGGAAGAGGTGTTGATTGGTACGTTAGCAGAGTGGGGAATTCTGGGATGTCGGCATGAGTCGTTTCGTGGCGTGTGGATCAACACCCAGAAGGGTTATCTTGAAAAAATCGCCTCCATCGGAGTGCGTATTTCAAAAGGCATTACGATGCATGGTTTTGCCCTCAACGTGAACGTGAACCTTCAGCCTTTTGCGCTGCTATCCCCATGTGGCATCGAACATTGCGTCATGACGTCCATGGAGAAAATCCTTGATCAGCAAGTGGATTCGGTACATGTGCGAGAGCAAATCGCGACCCATTTTGCTCACGTCTTCAGATTAGAATGGGCTGAACAGAATTGGGCATAATTCAACGAAGGGACAGAATTAAAAACTTCCGTACCTTCAAATGTCGTCTTAGAAGACGCGACCCCGCTTACATTCTTTTGAATTTGGAAGGCTCAAACTTTTTAAACTACCCTATACAATCTTGTTGTAATCACTGTGGGTACCAATCCAAAACCAAATAAATGTTTCTCCGTACATACGCATAAGGCTCTGTACTCTCGGGTGATACTCACTGACCAGTACTTACCAACAGGTTTAAAATGAAGGGAGGGGTGACGAAGATTCGATTTCCAAAGTTTATATTTCTCTGCGGCGAGACTTTGGATTTCTTGAGGCAGGTCTTTGAAGAGCTTTCGGAAATTGGGTGATCGAACACTCTTCATGGAAATTCGTCACAATTGCCAGTACGAAAATCCTTCAATGCTTGTTCTGACAAAGCGTCAAATTTACCGGCTTTTGCGTCTGAATCCATCTGCAGATCCCAGTCGTCATAGGCTGGGTGCCACCAAGCTTCCAGCTCTCTTCGCTGTTCATCTGTGAGTGTCTGAATGGCTCGCTTTATTTCTTCCACAGTATCCATAGAAACATGATAATTTTTGTCAGGGTCTTTTGCAAGTGAAGTCTTCCCCCCATCTCCGTTAAGCAAGGTTTGGGTCCTTGGCCCAGAACCAAAGGGCTCCGTTACCGAACCGACATTCGACTTTTGTCATAAACTAATCTCA
>JBFJON010000054.1:0-7194 GCA_041617575.1 Nitrospirales bacterium
AGCAACCGGGTCTTCGATTGAAGGCGGAAGATTCCGGAAAAGGGATTGATCCCAACGTGCTTTCCAAAATATTCGAGCCATTTTTTACGACAGGGAAGCATCGTGGGACGGGGCTCGGACTGGCCATTTGTCGTAACATCATTGAAGCGCATGGCGGCGAAATTCATGCTGAAAGCCAACAAGGTATGGGTACGACAATTTCGGTGTGGCTCCCTTGTGTGTGCCAAACACAACTCTCTAAGGTCTAACAGATGCGCGCGACAATTTTTGTGACGGATGATGATGAAGTGGTGCGCCAGGCCATTAGCCGGCGATTGGCCAAACGTCACCATGACATACGCAGTTTTGATTCTGGAGAAGCCTTGTTGTCGGCCCTTGATCATGACGTGCCTGACATCATTTTTCTAGATTTAAAAATGACCGGGCTGAGCGGCCTGGAAACCTTAAAGCAGGTTCGCTCAAAAGCACACCAAACCCTAGTCATTTTGCTCACCGCATATGGCACCGTGGAAGATGCGGTTGAGTCTATGCGGTTGGGCGCGTATGATTTTCTGATTAAAAGTGTCGATTTGTCCGGTGTCGAACCCGTCATCGAGCGGGCATTAGATTATTTGACTCTTCGTCGTCGGATTGATTTTGAAACACAAGATCGTCCGGGCCGTTTTGCGTTACCAAACGTCGTTTCCAACAGCCCCAGCATGAAAGAATTAGTAGGGCAAATTCAGGAAATGGCCCAAAATCTGAAGACGACAGTGCTGCTGTTTGGAGAAACGGGAACGGGCAAAGAATTTGTTGCACGCGTGCTGCATCATAATGGGCCTCGGGCACAAGGCCCATTCGTTGGGGTGAACTGTACGGCCATTCCTCAGGAATTATTCGAAAGCGAGTTGTTCGGTTATGAACGTGGAGCCTTTACCGGAGCGCATCAACGAAAGCCGGGGCTTTGCGAACAGGCTGAAGGCGGTACCCTCTTTCTGGATGAAATTGGTGATCTGAACCCGCCGATGCAAGCCAAATTGCTTCGGGTTTTGCAAGAGCGATCCTTTAAACGTCTGGGTGGACGCCAAGATATCGATGTGGATTTCCGTTTAATCGCTGCCACCAATCGCGACCTTCGAAAAGACGTAGCTCAAGGGGTTTTCCGCGAAGACCTTTTTTTTCGATTGAATGTCGTCTCCCTCGATCTTCCACCGCTGCGGCAACGCGTCGAAGATATTGTTCCGCTGAGTTTGCAAACCTTGGTTCGGCACAGCAAGGACTTAGGAAAAGATGTGACGGCGATCGACTCAGAAGCACAGCAGTTATTGGAAAGATATCCCTATCCCGGGAATATTCGAGAACTGGAAAACATAATCGAGCGGGCGGTCATCTTTTGCCGGGGAAAGAGTTTAACGAGTGGTGATCTCCCGCGTGAGGTTCAGGAAGTCGCTCATGCAGCCGTGAATGTCGTGACGCAAGGTGATCAGCCCATGGTGCGCATTGAGATGCAGCTGGGTGAGCATACGTTGGGGGACATTGAAAATACACTCATCGAAGAAGTGATGCGCGTCTCCGATTTCAATAAAAGTCTGGCTGCCAAACATCTCGGGATTACACGCTTTGCCCTGGACCGCCGACTCAAAAAACAATCTGACTCATGAACTTCGACCTCGTCGGCCATCTATTCTTTACGGTCGGATTTCTTGCGACTTTTCAACAATACGATGAGGCCAATGATCCCAATGACAATGGCGAGTAATCCGAGTAATTCCAATCCTCCCATGTTTTTGTCTCCATAGTTGTGAACCTTCCTTTGGCCAGGTATTTGAAAAACAATATTTCTTCTTGGGTATCATCAGACGAGTGAAGGGTCATGGCGCATTTATCGAGTCAGACAGCGTAGACAAAACGATCTTGGTATTCTTGTGAGGGACGGATGATTGTTCAGAGGGTTGCTTTTGTCTCATAAGAAGTCTTTCGTATAGTTCGTAGGTTGTTCGTAAAGCTTGGCACTTAAACGAACCATCTGTCTAGTTAGAAGAATGGGCATAGAGAACAAGGCAATATTGTGAGGCGATGGCATGGATGCTAAAATTACTTTCCTCATGAAAATGCCGTCCTACCATGTTTGCTGATGTAGTCCTGCCGAGTCGGCGGTTTCAAGTCTTTACCTACCACATTCCCCCTCAGTTGCGGGTTCAGGTTTTAGTCGGGAGCCCGGTTCTTGTTCCTCTAGGATCAGCCATAATCTCCGGTGTGGTCGCTAGGGTATTGGAAAAATCGGCTTTCTCCTCTGTCCGATCTCCCAGTCGCAACATTTCATTCCGAGACATTTTGTCAGTGGACGCCACTCCCAAGCATTCGCCATTGGACCAAAGGTTGCTCACATTGGTGGAGCAGCTAGCAGATTATTATGTGGCGCCGCTGTCGGCATGTTTACGACTCATTGTGCCGCCCCGTTTGTTCAACGTGACCAAACGTCTTGTTCTGACGGAAGCAGGCCGTGAAGCTTTGTCCGATGCCTCACTGCCCACTGAAAGCCAATCGGTATTGCGGCAATTAGCACGTTTCTCAAACGGAGTGCTCCGATCCTCGCTGCTACGGACATTGCCTACGGCAGGGACTCTTCTGACCAAGCTCAAAAAGAAAGGGTGGATTGAGGAACGATCAGCCATTCCGAGCTACGCTGCTGCAAGAGGACAAGGGGACATTCACTCTCCTCATGCACCAGTGACGTCTTCCCCTCTAGGAGAGATGGGTGATTTATTTGAACAACATGTCCGCAACTCCCCAAGACTTGCATTCTCGCAACCAGTCCTTTCGGGAAAGATGAAAGTCATTGCAGATGAGCTCGTGAATGAAAGCCTTTCTGAAAAATTTCAGAAACATATGGTCATCGGGACTGATCACGAAAGACTCCAGGTGTTTCAACAAGTCGCATTAACCTTATTCCGACGAGAGAGACGAGTGTTGCTCCTGGTTCCGGAAGTGCGTCAAGTTGAAGCGATTGTCAGGCAATTGCGAGGAATCTTGAGTGAATCGGTGGAAGTCTATCACGGACAATTATCGACGCCGGTTCGAGCCGATTGTTGGGAAAGAATTCGACAGGGCCGTGTTCAGCTTGTAGTGGGAACCCGATCGGCATTGTTTGTCCCGCTTCCTGACCTTGGTCTGATTTGGGTGGATCAGGAAGAAGATGCGTCCTATAAGGATGAACATCTGCCTTATTATCATGCACGGGAAGTGGCAGGAATGCGGGGGAGCATTGAGCAGGCCTTGGTAGTGTATGGCTCATCTTGTCCATCCTTGGAAACCTATGCAGAGTTTCGCGACAAGATTCAGCAAAATTTTCAGGCGGCCGGTCCCAAGAGCCCTGCCATGAACCTGATCGATATGCGGGACCATATCGCTGGTACGCTTCTCGCGCCGCCTTTGGCTGATCGACTGACACAGGTTCTCAATGAGGGCCAACAAGCGATTATCATCCTCAATCGAAAAGGATTTTCACAATCTCTCATCTGTCGTGATTGTGGGCAAGCGCCAGCCTGTGAGACCTGTGGTGTATCGCTTAGGCTATTCCAGCGACCATCTCGCTTGCTGTGCTCTTATTGCGGAAGGAATTATCCAACGCCGGAAACGTGCTCTTCCTGTATGGGAACCGTGTTTCGATTTTCTGGAATAGGAACCCAACGGCTAGAGGAAGAACTCACCACATTCTATCCTTTACATGCCCTGTTTCGATTTGATCGGGATCAGGTGAAAACGGTAGAAGATGGTCTGAGTGTGTTGCGCAAATTTCGTCAGGGAGACATTCACATTCTCATAGGGACGGAATTCTTGTTGCATCAACCTGATCCGCCATTGGCGAAACTGGTTGCCTTTCCCCAAGCCGATCTGGGTTTGCATCTTCCTGATTTTCGATCGGCCGAACGCACATTTTTTCTTTTTTCGAAAGCCGTGCGGTTAGCTCAAGCGCATTCTCAAGCTGATAGGCCATTTGGTGAAGTGATTCTGCAAACACGTATGCCCGATCATCATGTGTTTCAGGCCATGATCCAACAAGACCCCAAGGTGTTCTATCAGCAGGAGTTAGACTTGCGTAGATCCTTGGCCTATCCACCTGCAGCGCATATTCTGTTATTAGTCGTTACTGGTGTGCAGGCTCTGCGTGTGCAACGGGTGGTCGATTTCCTTGATCAACAGTTGAAAGAAGCAGAGATACATGGGTCTCTGCCTCAAGGAGGCCACAGGATGTTGGATTTGCCCATGGTGTTAGGGCCGTTGAGTTCACGGAAACCTGGGAGTCAAAAAAAGAACCGAACCATCTTTCTTCTTAAGACGTTTAGTTTGGAAGAGACCCAACGACGTCTTCGAAAGATTCAACAGACGTATGACCAACAGTTCGGGAGGGAGCCCGTTGTATATGAGGTACATGTTGATCCCCTTGAAGTTCAATAGGATCCCGCGCGTTACAGGGTTACGTTGATTTCCTTTTGGATTTCTTTTTGGATTTTTTCTTGGTAGTTGAGGCTGTTGTTGGTTCAGGAAATGGATGGTGAATGATGGGTCCACGGGTCCGTTTGTAAATTCCATACGCAAATGTCATCCAAAACACCCCGGAGAAGAGGCCAAATATCACGGCCGTAAAAATTCTCTCCAGTTCTTCAATCGGTGGTTCAGGCCCTAATTGTTGCAGGTCGGCCATCTGCATCATGGGCCAGGCTATACTTTCCACTCCCAACAACAATGTGCTGATAGCCCAGATATTGCCAATGGATGGACATTTCCAGGCCAGCAGAATTGCCAGTCCAATTCCCACCGCAATCCCCATTGGCACCGGGAGGGCGCCAATCAAGAGCCAGAGTCCCACTGTGACAGTCAGGCTGGCTAACACGGCATTCAATTGAAGCCACAAATTATCATTCATCCGAAATAAGCCTGGTTCCATTCACGTAGACTCCACACCATATCATAGGTCTTTTCTGCGGAGCAGTTGAAACACAATACAGTGTTGGAACCGTGTTTTATCGGCCAATGTCTGCCAGGGGTTCGGATGTGATGGTGTATTCCCCGCGAGGGTTGCCTCTGAAGGTATTGGATTGGAGTAGTTCTTCTGCGTTTGGCGTGGGTTCGGAATCGGGAGTCAGTACGGCCCCCCAATGGGCGTTCTGTTCAAACGTATTATTAAGAATGAGCGCTTGCGCTTGAGAGAAAAGCAGAAGTCCACTCAGCATATTGTCTCTGCAGATGTTTTTGATGATGTCGGGGCGAGTTCCTTGGTCGCGGGCGGCAATGCCAAAATGATGGTTACTAAAACACTGATTCTCTCGCAGGTAAGGCTGAGCTCCTGCAAACGAAAACAAGCCGGATTCCCGGTTATGACAAATTTCGTTGTCCAATAAGGTTGGCCGGCAATCAGGGCCGTAGATGACAACACCGGATAATAGGCCCTCCGTCGCCCGACAATGTGAAATCGTACAGGTCGAATCCAAAATATTCAGGGCTGAATGTTGGTCGCTACCGACATAGCGAAACGTGAGGCCAGTGATTTGCCCGCCTGAGACACGTTGCAAATAGCAAGGCCCACTCCGTCGACTGAAAATCGTGACGTGGTCGCGACCGGCCCCGATGAGGTTGATCGGTCGTTCTGTGATCACCAGCCTGTCTTCATATATTCCTGCGCAAATAAAAATTTGATCTGTCGATTCAGCGTGGTTTAGAGCTTCACTGGGGAGAGCAAAGCACTCCGGCTGATTGGCATCTACGATTAAGGTTTTCCCTCCGAGGGGATTGGGAGGTGGTTTGTAAAGAGGCGTTTTTTCAGCGGACAAGACCATCTCCTCTTTGAAAACCGTTATGGCAAATGGGTTCCCAAAAATTTTCTGTTACTAAAAATGGATCGAACATCCCCTAAAAATTAAGTATATAAAACGAAGGTTGAACCATACGGAATATATGTATAAATTTTTTATAAACATACATACGATGCTTTCGCGAGAGAAGAAAGACGTGTAATTCTGTCATTTTATCTCATGGTATCAAATTTGCTTTGACTTAATAAGCGGAAAAAATTTTCATTTAAACGGAAAAAAATTTCACAAAAAATATTTTTTGTCTAAATTTCATTAGAACCACCCTCTCAATTGGGAGAGAAGTCCGCCTCAACCCCCTCTTTATATTCAACTGTTTTCCCCCAAGAAAGAGAGTTGCGTCATGCGAGAGCATGAGAGAAGTCGTATGTCTCTGTTCTTTGTGTTTCTAGTTCTGAGCCCGGTGTGGCTTTTAATAGGTTTAACTGGGGCGCAGGCACAGGAAACCGATATTACGCAAACCCCCAATAATGAACAAGCGGGGATTAAGAAATCTTTGGACCAGCAAATTGGGGCGGGCAGGGGAGATATCAACACTCCCGATTCCTCGCTTTATATTATTAACCGGGATCCGGTTCGCTCCATCCGGCGTGGGCGAAATCTGTTTCAGCGAAAGTTTACTGTCGAGCAAGGCTTTGGACCGCGCACGGGGGATGGACGTGGGGATATTGCGGCCGATGTGTCGCTTGGCGCCGGGCTTGTCGATAGTTGTGCAGGCTGCCATGGACGTCCACGTGGATCGGCGGGATTTGGTGGAGATGTGTTTACCCGCCCCGATAGCCGGGATGCCCCGCATTTGTTCGGCTTAGGGATTATCGAAATGCTTGCCGATGAAATTACCCAAGATCTTCGGCAAATCCGCGATCAGGCCATCGCCCAGGCCCAGGCCAGTCAACAAGCCGTGGTGGTGTCCTTGGAGAGCAAAGGCGTCTCCTATGGACAAATCAGGGTGAATCCTGATGGGTCGGTCGATCCGTTCGAATTAGAGGGGGTAAATGAGGATCTTCGGGTACGGCCCTTTTTTCATGAGGGGAGTACCATTTCCATCAGGGAATTCGTGGTTGGGGCGTTGAATGACGAAATGGGTCTTGAGGCCTTTGACCCAGATCTTGCCAAGGCTGTTGGCGGTGAAGAAGTCGTGACCCCAGCGGGAATGGTGTTAAATGGCTCTCTCGATACGATTAAAGCACCTCCTGCCAACAGTGAAAGTGATGATCCAGATCGAGATGGGGTCGCCAATGAAATCCCCGTGAGTCTGATCGACCACCTGGAGTTTTATTTGTTGAATTATTTCAAGCCCGGCATTGGGCGGCAGACAAAGAATGCCGAAAAAGGTGAAAAGGTC
>JBFJON010000055.1:0-7142 GCA_041617575.1 Nitrospirales bacterium
AACCTACAACCGCATAAAAGTGGAGATGATATTTGTTGAAAACAACCAGTTATGGTTGATCTAACAGCGTGCGCGGCTGGTGCCCCATCACAGGCAAAGACTGCTCAACTTAGTCCGCTAAGCCAAGGATTTATGCTTCAGGAACGCACACCTTACTTCGAAGCTTAGCGAACCTAGCCCGGGATTCCAAGGAGGCCGGCTGCGATTAGGATGCCGCCCCCGTGGCTCAGAGATCAGCGCCAGACACAGCCACTCTTCAAGGCAGCCTGCTCATAAAAACCCCACGAGAAACACGACAGCTGGCACAGACACTCTCAGGGAATAACGGCCGATAGCCCTTACCCTTGTCAGCTGCCCGCTTGCCACACGGCGCCCAAGATTAGACCAAACCCAAGGTTGGCGCGCTGGTACGATGCTCAGGATCATAGGTATTGAACGGTATTAGAAGAGATTCTTGATAGTTTTTAAAGTTTTAGTATGTAGTTCTAAAGGAGTATGCCAGAGACGTCATTGATTCCGTCTATGGCTAGTTGGCAGGTGTTTCAGGTCTTTGTCAGGAAATTCTTGACTCCTTTGGTAAAGACTTTCTAAAGTTGAGTTAGGGGAGATCACAACCAACAGGATTGATGATTTCAATTTTTTGAAGTGAGTGCGTATAAGGAGGTGTAAGATGATACTACGACGAATGGGGCCTCTGGTTATTCAAATGGTTAAAGTAATGGTGGTCAGTGGATGTGTAATTGGTTTGTTGACAGGGTGTAGCTCTCGGTTGCGCACGACCATTGCTTCTGGCAGTGATGCGCCGAAGGTGTCAGTGGCCCAATTGGAACCAGAACCTGTGGTGGTTGAAGAAGTGGCAGCACAGCCTAGGGGGGAGGTGATCATTCCTCCTGTTCCAGCAATTGATATTCCTGTTGAAGAACCAGCGAGGCCTGTGATCAGACCCGAGTTGCCCCCGGAGATTTTCGCAAAATCTAAAACCCCCGAAGTCCCGTCTGAAATTTCTTCTCGCTCCGAACCTTCGCCCGCACCCGTTCCTCCTAAATCAGAACCAGCCATGGAAGCTCCAGCGGAAAAGGTACCCCCTATAGCCTTTGAACCAGAATTGCCGGCACGTCCAACCCTTCGTGACGATCAGGACTCTTCGGTCCAGGTGGCCAAAGTGATGCCCCAGGAGCCTGAAAAAGTTGAAATCACGGCGGAAACGCTGAAAGAAGCTCTTAGCGATATCTATTTTGATTACGATAGATTTTCGATTCGGGAAGATGCGGTGGTACGCTTGAAAGCCAATGCGCAGTTATTAATGTCGGAACTGGCTGAGAAAAATATTGTGATTGAGGGTCATTGCGATGAACGAGGAACGCAGAGTTACAATATAGTTTTGGGAGAAGCACGAGCCAATGCAGCAAAAACCTTTTTAGAAGATTTGGGCATTTCTGGCGATAAACTTCAGGTGGTGAGCTATGGGAAGGATAAGCCCTTTTGTATGGAACAAACGGAAGAGTGCTGGCAAGAAAATCGGCGGGGACATTTTGTGATCAAATAATACTTCTCTTCTATTTTCTAATGGTGATGTGGTTGTTCTAGCGATTCTTTCTGGTTTCTCGGCCCATTCTTGTGGGAAAATTTCTGGAAAAACTTGCCGTTCGGTATGGTCTATTCCTGGCCGTTGTTGGGATCTTGAATTGGAGCATGTTCCCAAACTCCGGTTTTGGGATGGATGAATCAGTCTCTCCTCACGAAGGTCTTTCCCTTCCTGCATCTTCTCTGCTTTACGTTTCGGATTATTTTTCGTTTGTTGGTGAAGATGTCAATGGACATGTGGCTTTCGCGTTGGATAATAATCGTGGTCGCGACGGGGAGTCTTGGCAGGCCGAGCATTTTGTTGTGCTTCATGATGAGCGAGAAGGTTGGATTTCTCTCAAAGGTACGGGATCGTATGAAAATTCTACCCATGAATTGCAAAACATTCCAACGTCGTCTTTCTTTCAAATTAATGGAACTCCTCTAGCAGGCTTATCGATTGTCAGTCCTCCCAATGACCTAACTTTATCGGTTCAGCCCATTCCCAATCGGCTAGATCATGTCTACCAGGGTGGACGGTATTGGTTAGGATCAGCTGCAGCGGTATTACAATGGAAAGGCCGAACTCTGAAAGGCCGGGTAATTTATGAATATTTCATGATGCCCGAGTTTAACCGACTTTCGCGTACCTATTGGGGATTGTGGAAACATTTCCAAGGACTCTATATCGTGATTGAGGGGCTCGGTGATTTATATGTCCATTCGCAACAAAGTGACATGATGGCGCCTTTGGTTGGAACCTTGAATGGCTTTTTTGCCGTGCATGGGGAAACGGAGCCTCTTCAAGTGTTGCAAGTCACACTCTTGGATCATGACCAAGCATGGGGCTTGTTTCGATGGCCCAGCGGATGGGGTATCAACTGGGTCAGCCAAGCGGGGGCTGGCCATGCCCGTTTGAAAATTCAAGAATTCAAGACTATGGGCAATTGGGTCATAGGGGGTTTTGGAATGGGGATTGTTCAGGGAATCGTCCACTACAATGGACAGGACTATCCTGCCTATGGGTTCGCAGAACTCATTATGTAATACATGGAAAAGTCTTTCGTGCGTTGAAGCTCAGGGAAACCGACTGGTTGTCTAAGGAAGATGTCTATGAGTATGTTCTTGCAAAAATCATTGCGCATCATTGGAATAAGTCTTTTTCTCCTCTATGGAAATGTTTTTGATGCGATCGTCTATTCTGCTCAAGAATCTCCATCTACCAGCCAATCAGCGGCCGTCTTGTCTGCAGCGAAAGAGTGCCCAACGAATCTGTCCTATCTTCAACCACACATGGAGAAGGCGTTACTATTTGTAAAATCCGACTCGTTCAGAAACACCATGCTCGCTTCATTGCAGGCCTCCATCCCTGAGGCTATCTCACAATCCGACGGGCTAACTCGACACATCACATTTCTCAAACAGGAAATCATTCTGCAAGAACGAGAGCGAAACCATGCAGAAGAAGTAGCACGAGAAGGACTCACTGATCCTACTCAACCACTCAAACCCTGTCGTCATGGGATGGAAGGGGCTTATTGCCATGCGATGGATCAATACCTCGTTTCAACTGCGGCAAATCTAGCCAACCAAGCTTTTTTGGAAGCTCTGCAATGTTATCAACGCCAAGGGATAAGATAGGGTATATAAGAAAAGTAAAACTTGAGTAGTTAAAAGGAAGAGATGAGGAAGAAATCCAGAAATCTTTTTCAAGGCATTCCTGAAGGTCTTGATCAAGAATGGGTTGAGAAGTTGCTGGCGCATGACTCTTTTCGCATTGAACGCATTGTTTCCAGAGGCCATGCCTCACGGCCAAGATTTTGGTACGACCAGGACGAACATGAGTGGGTTGCCGTGCTTACGGGAAAAGCGCAACTCCAAATAAAAGGTCAGGAAGATTTAGTCACGTTGAGCCCTGGAGATACCTATGACTTACCGGCCCACACTAAACACCGTGTCGCCTGGACTGATCCTATTCACGATACCATCTGGCTCGCAGTTTATTGGAAGTCAGAGTGAAGTGAGCGATAATGCTTAATATATAAGAATTCATCGACCCCCACCTGGAATTTCACAAACTCGTATCAACCGCTAGTACGATAAGAGGTCAGGATTACTTTGCGGTAGCGGTCCTTGAAAATAGTATAAGTTTAAACTATACATACAAAAAATATTATGGATGTTTTTGACCTCAAAGATGACCCTTATTTGAAAGTTCTTCGTCCATTGGTGGAGGCCTATCAAGCCATTTTTCAAGTAGGGGACCGGCATATTCGTTCCATGGGACTTACACCTCCTCAATTTGATGTGGTTGCTGAATTTGGAGCTACCACGGGAATGACTTGTGTGGAATTGTCCCAAGCGACACTACTGGCCAAAGCCAGTCTGACGGGCATCATTGATCGCTTAGAAGCCAAAAAGTTAATCGAGCGGAAGACTGTACCCAATGACCGACGAGCCACCAATATTCGATTAACACGAAAAGGAGAGAATCTCTATCGTAAGATTTTTCCCGCACAGGCAAACTTGATGCGTCCATATTTTGAGCAGGCTCTGACAAAACAGGAAATTACCGCTTTGCAGGACATGCTGAGTCAGTTGCGAAATAGTTGCCGACGTGAACCATTGTCGTGAAAGATGAGACAGTTGACGATAGGCAAAAAGAGAAAAATTCTTGGTGTGTAAATTGGGGGAGATGTCATCATGAAAATTATTGTTGTTGGGGCCACCGGGACTATCGGGAAAGCAGTCACGAAAGAATTAGGTGCGCGACATGCATTGTGAAGGTGGGGGGTACGAGCGGAGCTGTGCAGGTGGATATGACTTCATTAGATTCTATTCGTCGGATGTATCAAACAATCGGGAAAGTTGATGCGGTGATTTCGACCGCGGGGAACGCCCAGTTCGGGCCTTTAGAACAATTGACGCAAAAGGAATTTGAGGTCGGAATCAGCAGTAAATTCTTGGGGCAAGTCAATTTAGTTTTATTGGGACGAGACTTTGTGAATGATGACGGATCCTTTACGCTGACGAGCGGGATCCTGAGTCAGGATCCCATTCCTGGCGGAGCTGCCGTCACGCCCATTAATGCTGCGGTAGAGGGATTTGTCTTGGGTGCATCCATTGAGATGCCTCGTGGGCTTCGTATTAATGCGGTGAGTCCAGGTGTTCTGGAAGAGTCTATGGAAAAGATTGGGGCGTTTTTCCGATGACATGTGCCTGTGCCAGGATGGAAGGTCGCACTGGCCTATTGTAAAAGTGTGGAAGGCCTGTTGAATGGGCAAGTGTTTCGGGTCTGGTGAAATCTTGTAGGTGTGGTAGCTCGCAGCATGGGCTGAAAAGTTCTAAAGAACAATTGGTGGAAGATCACGATCAACGATGACGATACACACCCTTATTTATGTCGTAGACCCTATGTGTTCCTGGTGCTGGGGGTTTTCACCCGTTCTTGAAGAGATGACACGTCGGTATCATGATCGGATTTTGCTTCGGTTGATGTTGGGCGGGCTGCGTCCAGGAAATACGGAACGCTTTAATGAATCGAGACGTGCCTATATCTTGCAGCATTGGCATGCAGTGCATAAGCGAACGGGCCAGCCATTTAACTTCGAATTTCAGATGGGGCCGACGTTTACCTATGACACAGAACCAGCTTCCAGGGCTACTGTGGTGACTCGACAGCTGGCTCCTGGGCAAGAATGGGCTTTTTTGAAAAGTGTTCAGGAAGCTTTTTATGTACAGAATGCTGATGTGACTAAGGTCGAGGTCCTCGAAAATTTGGCGGTGAAATTGGGAATAGATGGCGCACTATTTCGTCTAACCTTTCAAGCCAAGCAGATGGGGCCTGTGGTCTGGGAAGAATTTGATCAAGCACGGCAATTAGGCGTGACTGGCTTTCCGACCTTGCTAGGGCAGCAGGGGCAATCGGTTTCCACGCTCATGCATGGGTATCATGATTTTGAAACTCTGACACCCTTGATAGAGCAATTTCTTCAAAAGGTGTCATGAATAGAAAGTTCCACCTAATCTATCGAGGTAGGGGCGTAGCATACGGTCAAATGGGGATTTCGATGTTTACTTAATGCCCTTGGAGGTGACGCAATGAGAATGATGATGCAATGGATCGGGTTTATGGGTTTAGTCGGTTGTCTGAGCGGTGGTATGGCGGTTAACGCAAAGGCAGAAGTGACCAAATGGAATTTGGACAAGGATCATACCACCCTTGGATTTGAGGTGGTGCATATGGTGGTATCCAAAACACAAGGCAAGTTTACCGAGTACTCTGGCACGGTGGAGATGGATGCTGAAAAACAGGAATTTAAAAAGATCGAAGCGGTCATCCAAGCGGCCTCCGTCACAACCGATCATCAAAAACGCGATGATCACTTGAGAAGTGCCGACTTCTTCGATGTGAAAAATTTTCCAACCATGACCTACAAAATGAAAAGCTATACCAAGTCCGGTGATCAATATACGGCGATCGGTGATTTCACCTTATTGGGAGTCACCAAGGAGATTACATTAGTCGGAACCTTTAATGGTATGGCGCAAGATCCTTGGGGCAACACGCGAGCAGGTTTCACTGCGGAGGGCATACTTAACCGAAAAGATTTCGGAATGAAATTCAGCAAGTTGTTGGACAACGGTGGGTTAGTGGTCGGTGATGAGGTCAAACTTAAATTGGAAATTGAAGTCATCAAAGAGAAGAAAGTCGAAAAAGTGAAACATTAACTTGGCTTTCTTCCTGAGCATAGAGTAAGGGTAAGACTTTTCATTTATTCCACATCTGTCTTTCACTCCTACTGGATGTCCTCCCGCCAAACGTGGAGGGAGGACGTTTTCTTAATTTGGCTTTTCTTGCCTTTTGGCCCTCACAGGTCGGTATCGGAAAGATGTTTCCCAGTTTTGAAGAGACGTCTCCGCCGGAACCTCTCACTATCTCAAATATCAGATAAGATGGATTTCCAATAAGAAATCTTGGGAATGACATAGAGGGGAAAGTTAGAGAATAGCGAGAAAGAAGAACGAGGGTATCTACCCTATCTTCTTCGTCATTCCCGCAGTAACTGGCGGGAATCTATCCGTCAATTACTAGAGTGAAAATTCCGGCTCAAGCTCTACTCGAATAATGAAAAAGGCAAAATAGATTTCCAATGAAAAATGTTAGGAATGACGAGGAAGGGAAAGGGAGATAGGTGGCAGGGAAAAGAGGTGGTTGGTTACGATGGGTTTGCGAGTATGTTGATAAGGGCCAGGAGGATCTGCGTAGCCATCTTTACAACCTCTGGCTTGATAGTGTCGACGGTATCAAATGTTTGGTGGAAGTGAGGATGGACACAACCGGGCTGACTACAGTGATTATTAGGACTTCCATTTCGTAAAACGGCACGTGATCTCCGACGGGAAAATATCCAAATATATCCTCCATCATCCGATTTATGAGAATAGTCTTTTCCCCGATGAGCGGTGTCTGGTTTGCCTGTTCTATGTCGAGCAGATGATGGAGACCCCCAATAATAAGATCCCAAGCCTGATACGATTCATATTCTGTTTGATCTAGAGGGAAGAAAATTTCTGAA
>JBFJON010000056.1:0-7125 GCA_041617575.1 Nitrospirales bacterium
AGCAATAGCGGCCTTCCATTCGCATGGCTCGGGACAGGACTGGAAGGACCCTTCGAAAAGACTCAGGGCATGCTTTTTTGAACATTCCCTCCAGCTGATGATAGGGGCCTTCTCTTAGGCCCGCATTTGCCGTGGGAGTGAAATATACAACAGTCCTATTGTCACTATGGACAGAGACGGGGCTCTTGGGAGACAGTGCTAGAAAACAAACGAGTGAGAGATAAGACCTGTGAAAATCATTGAGGAAAATGCATGAGTCCCCCTTGACCATCCCTGTGAAATGAGGTAGCTATGGTTTTGAGATTCTTCACCGGTCCAATGGATTGATAGGGCATTCGAATTGTGATGGAGGCTATTCATGGAAACGACAGGATCTGTTGCATCCCCTGCTAGTCATCGGGTTGCCAAAATTCTTTTAGTTGAAGATGAGCGGGATGTTCGAGAAACCATCAAACTTCAATTAGAAGATGAAGGGCACGAAGTCAGCGAAGCTGAGTCTGGAAGCGAGGCCTTGGCGCTGGCAGAATCATTGGTATTTGATATTGTGTTGACGGATGTCATGATTCCCGGCATTAATGGTATTGAGTTGGTTCAGAAGATGAATCAGTTGGCTCCGCCTCCCGTGACGGTTGTGATGACGGGATATGGATCCGTAGAGATGGCCGTCAATGCCATCAAAGCCGGAGCCTTTGATTTTCTCTCCAAGCCCTTTTCGGTTGATGTGTTGAGTGCTACCGTGGCCAGTGCGATGCGAGTGAAATCACTGCAAGATGAAAACACGGAACTCAAAAAGACCGTCAAAGGCCAATTCAGTATAGGAAAATTGGTTAGTTCCAGCCAGGTGATGAAAGAAGTGTTTCAGCTCGTCGATTGCGTGGCGGATACGGATAGTACGGTGCTTATTTTAGGGGAAAGTGGTACGGGCAAGGAGCTCATTGCCCAAACGATTCACAGTAATAGTACGCGACGGCGAGGGAATTTAATCCCGGTGAATTGCGGGGCTATTCCGGAAGCGCTTTTGGAAAGCGAGTTGTTTGGTCATGAAAAAGGGGCTTTTACTGGGGCTGTGGCGTCTCGAGTAGGCCGATTTGAGTTAGCCTCAGGCGGAACAATATTCTTAGACGAAATAGGAGATTTGAGTCCTCCTCTTCAAGTCAAGCTACTTCGAGTCCTTCAAGAACGTACCTTTGAACGGGTAGGGGGGACTCGAACGTATAAATCGGATGCGAGGGTGGTTGCTGCGACGAATCAAGATCTTGAGAGTTTGGTTGCCGCCAAACAATTCCGAGAAGACCTTTTTTACCGACTCAATGTTGTGCCAGTTTTGGTTCCACCCTTGCGCCAACGTGTTGAGGATATTCCCCTCTTGTTGCAGCATTTTATTTCAATGTTTAATGATCGTCGTAAGGCGGAGTTGACCGGTGTGTCCGATCAAGCCATGGCCTTGCTGTGTGAGTATCCTTGGCCTGGCAACGTCCGAGAAATAGGGAATATTATCGAGCGAATCGCGATCTTGAAACGACGCGGTCTGATTGAACCGGAAGATTTTCCGGAGAAAATTCGTCGCCTCCCATCAGATCATCTTCCCTCGATGCCTGCCGCGATTCCGGTCGGTGGTTTGGATCTTTCTCGTGCGGTTGAAGAATTTGAAAACCGCTTGATTCTTGAAGCCCTTGAGCGTACCAATTGGGTGAAAAGCAAAGCCGCTCGTCTTCTCCAAATTAACCGGACCACCCTCATTGAAAAATTGAAAAAGAAATCTCTTGCGGAAGTTGTGGCCCAGCGTGCCACCCCTCCTGAAGATCTTGTGGATGCCTAACGCCTCCATACGAGCTCACCCGTCTTTCTCTGCTCCTAACGAGCCTCCTTTAATTAGCCTGAAGTTCTGACCCTTTCGTCAACCCCTTGACGCCGGCAGTTTCTTCCCAGCCTCCCGTGTCTCCGGGAAATCTCCAATTTTTCAAGGAAATTTCTTGGCAATCTCAATGAGCCAGGTAAAAAATACTCGGGTCTAATTTTTGCTGAATAGGTGTCCAGGTTGGGGGGCATACGAAACGTGAGAAGATTTCTCGGTATTGTCTGTGTGGCTGTCCTTTGGCCAGGCACGGCAATGGGTGGGTCATGTTCGGATTTTCCCTGGCATTATCCCCAGGACATGGTTATGCCAAATTTGGTGCAGGAAGGCCAGAAGGCCATGCAAATAGGATCTCTGTTGGAAGCACGGGAATCGTTTTCAACCTATCTCATGAAACAAGACGAAGGGGTGTTTGCGGAAGGCGCCAAATGGGCAATGGCATCGTTTCCTGATGTATCGGATGAACTTGGAACAGGATTTTTGAACCAGATCGAGCGTCTTCAGGCAATGAAAGCGGCCGAGCCGGATAGTGTCTATGCCCCTTGGGCGCTTTGTTCAATGGGGAAACTGTATTGGGATGCGGGCTGGCATTCCGAAGCCAATGGGCTGTTTGAAGAATTTCTTCGTTCATATCCTGAAAACCCCATGGCTGGAGGAGTGATGGTCGAAGCTGGATTGGGGTATTTGGAAAATCAACAATTTCTCGAGGCTGCGTTGGTGCTTCGTCGGGTCGTAGAGGAGCCGAAATGGGAAGCGCATCGCCTCAGGGGGGCACTGGGATTGGCCGAGGCGACGGTCCTGTCCAAGGCCTGGAAACAAGCCTATTATTGGTATCGGGTTGTGGAAGCCGAAAGTCCTGAACTCATTCGACAGTCTGAGCGTTCGTCTTATTATTACGGATTGACGGAATTGGTTGTTGGAGATTCGGACAAAGCGATTCCACGATTTTTGACCACAGTCAACCTTCATCCGCAGAAGGAATTTGCTGGTCAGGCTTTAATTCGTATTTCTGAAAAATTGTTAAAAGAGGGCCAGGATTTCTTGTCTCTATGGTTTGCAGAGGAAGCGAAACGGCGTTTTAAAGGCAAGGAATTTGGTCGTCGAGGGCAAGCGGCACAAACCAGGTGGGTTGTGGGCTATTTGTCAGAAGAACATTCAAAAAAAGAATGGATAAAAGTTTACCGGCGCTTAGATGATTTAGAAATTTATTTGTCGGTGTCCTGGGATAATGTTGTGGAAACGGCTCGAGTCTTGAGCCGAGCCCCAGAGCCCGATTTAGTCGAAGAAAGCCTGTTGTGGATGGGGCGAGGGTATTACGTGCTTGAAGATATTCCAGCTGCCATTCGGTCATTCACGCGTCTGGCTATTGTGGCCAACTCAGAGGAATCGCGACAGGAAGTCCAACATGAATTAAGTACCATTCTCAATAAGCAGATTCAATCCTTCTATGATCAGCAAGCCTGGGTACCATTACTCAAGTTTCATGAAGAGCAACTGGAGGCGTTTCTTTTAGTCCCGTTGACGCGTGAGCGTGTCAGGATCATTGCTCAGGCCTATCAGCATGTGAACCTTCCCTCAAAAGCCATGCAATGGTATGACCAATTGTTGGAAGAGCACCCGGAGAGCTCTCTGCGGGAGGAAATCTTTGCGCAAAAAGTATTTTTGGCTGACGACCAAGGCAATACGAAATTGGTTCGAAATGCTGGTGAAATCTATTTGCGTGAATATCCTGAAGGCCAGTGGCGAGATGAGGTGTCTACGGTGTTGGGAATGGAATCGTTGGTCCGTGAAGACTATGTACAAGCGATTCAACAGCTGTCTGATGTGGTGCAGCACACTCATGATAAGGCATTGCAATCATATGTTCTCAAAAATCGTGCGCGGGCATATCTAGGGGCGGAAAAGAGAGATCTTGCCCTTCAGGACTTACGCCAGGTCGTGGCTTTCGACCCTATGGACATGGCTGCAGTGATACGGCTCGGAGATTTTCTTTTTGACCAAGGAGACTTTGCTGATGCTGTCCCACTGTATGACCAAGTACTTTCTTCCAAGGGGCATGTGGCCTTGAAAACCTGGGCAAAGTATCGGTGGGGGCTTTCATTAGACTATCAAGGGAATGCGACCGAGGCTCAAAAACTCTTGGCGGAAGTGCAACAATTAGAAACACGATCACCGGAATTTGAAAATACCATTCGGGCCGCAGCCGTAGCGGTGTTGGATGAGTTTTCTTTAACAGGGAAACCCAACGCCGGGAGCGTCAATGAAGGGAGTTAAGACAACGCCGGTTCCTTCGTTAGGGCAGGTGTCAGAGTGGGAAATTGATGCCCCATCGCTGAAAATTGGTTCTGCACCACCTTCCAGGAATCCCTCGTTACATGTGTCCATTGAATGCTTTGATGCTGATAATTCTGGTTCTCAGCTGCTTCAGCCACGTGAGGAAGAACATCGTCAACGGTTAGCTGGTCTTGGAGAAAAAATTGGTCAACTTGCGCACGATATTCGAAATCCATTATCGAGCATTGAGTGGTTTGCCACATTGTTGGGGCGTGATCATCATAGTCAGGAAGAGCGACAAGAGTTGGCCGATCATTGTATTCAGGCCGTTCGTTCCTTGGATCATTTGGTCTCCAATATATTGGTTACCAGTGCTCCTCTGAATGCTGAGCGGGAATCCGTGGGTCTTCTTTCGTTATTTGAGGATGTGGAATTGTTGGCGATGTATCCCTTACGAAAGAAGCGATTAACCATTCATCGTCGTCGGGGAGGAAAGCTGTCCGCTATCAGGGGGCATAAATCCTTATTAAAGCAGGGATTGCTCAATCTACTTCTCAATGCGATTCATGCATCAGAACCGGACAGTCTAATCGAAGTTCATTGTCGCAATGAATCACGCCTCTTGGGTGAGCAAGGCAATCAAAGTCCTGAAGAAGGGATTGCTCTCCGGATCCGAGACCATGGTTGCGGAATGTCCGAGGAAGAACTCTCCAACATGTTTCGTCCGTATTATTCCAAGCGAAAGGGAGGCACGGGACTCGGTCTTTCCATCGTAAAACAGATTGTTCGCATTCATCACGGTTTGATTGATATCACCAGTCAACAAGGAAAAGGGACAACAGTCGCTCTCTTTTTCCCTCAGTAAAGGAGAATGGCATGCTAGATACTGCGAGTGGGCTGAGCCGGGGCATTCTGGTCGTCGAAGATGACGAACAGTTGCAGACGGCCTTGACCAAAGTTTTGAGCCAACATGGCTATGAGGTCACGGTGGCCAGAGATGGCCATGAGGGCTTAGAGCATGTTGAACGGGATGCTCCGTGGCTTGTGCTCACCGACCTGAGTTTACCTGGAAAAGGTGGAATGGAATTCTTAAGAGAAGTACGGACGCAAGGATACCATATGCCGGTCGTGGTGATGACGGCCTATGGTGGCGTGGATGTCGCGGTGGAAGCCCTGAAATATGGGGCGACCGATTTTCTCCAAAAACCCTTTCCGTTTGATCGCCTCGAAAAGCTCATTCAACAACTGGATGATGATCGTGGTGAACAACGTCTTGGAACGAGCGGGCCTCAAGAAAAGTCACTATATGGTGAACCACGCGAAGGATTTTTGACTCGAGACCCTAAGGTGCTGCAAACCTTAAAAATGCTGGATATGGTGTCCAGTAGCTCGGCGACGATTTTGATTCAAGGTGAAAGCGGGACGGGCAAAGAAGTCTTGGCCCGGCACATACATCGCAAAAGTGAACGAGCGCATCAACCCTTTGTGGCCATTAATTGTGCCGCATTGCCTGAAGGCCTTTTAGAAAGTGAATTGTTTGGGTACGAAAAAGGGGCATTTACTGGAGCCCTGACGAGACGAGCCGGTAAATTTGAACTGGCCCACCAAGGCACCCTGTTATTAGATGAGATTGGCGAGATGAGTTTGGGGCTACAGGCGAAATTGCTGAGAGTTCTTCAGGAACGAGAGGTTGACCGTCTTGGCTCGCGGCAACCGATTTCAGTGGACGTGCGGGTAATAGTCACCACAAACCGAAATCTTGCGCAGGAAGTGCAAGCCGGACGGTTTCGGGAAGATGTGTATTACCGCCTGAGTGTGATGCCGTTCACGATTCCCCCGTTAAGAGATCGGCCAGATGATATTGAGTTGTTGGTCGAACATTTTTCGTATCGGTCGTTTCAGCGAAACCGGCGGTCGTGGAATGGCATTTCCGATGAGGCCATGATGTATTTGAAAAGCCGGCCATGGCGGGGCAATGTCCGTGAATTGGAAAATGTGATAGAGCGAGGTGTCCTCCTGGCGGACAATGGTCCATTGCAGGTTGAACATTTCCAATTTGACGAACCGGCATTAGCCACCAATCCCATGCAGGCGCCAAGCGGAACGATTTGGGAGATGGAACGAGCCCTGATCCTGAGAACATTGGAAGGGCATAATGGTAATCGAACGCATGCAGCGAGAACATTGGGAATCAGTATTCGTACGTTACGCAATAAATTACGGGAATATCGTCAACTCAATGGTGGACTCTCATTAGGGGTTTAGGGAGTCAGAGGTTGCATGGTGGATCTTGGTTTTTTTGACGGATGGCACTCATGATACCTGTTGAGGAAATAGTGGGAAAAAGTTACCGAAGATAGGAAAAAAGTTCAGGGGAAAACATGTCCTAACGCACGAAAACCCTTGTTGGGAAGGATGTTGGATTCTGACAGAGGAACAGAACAGGTAAGGTGAGTGGCATCGGTGTTGCTCCTTAAGTAGGCCACTTAATGCCTAGTCCTTCACATGCAAGCAGTACCTGCTGATTCAGAGACTCAATATAGGAAGCGATGTAAAGGAGGAGCCTGAAGATGATTTCCCCCTGGGACCCCGGAACCCATTTATATGAACGAGCCTTGGATGTGCGGAGTGGTATTCATGAAACGATTGCTTCCAATATGGCGAATGAAGAAACGCCAGGGTATAAGGCCAGACAGTTACCATTTCGGGAGACATTTTCAGCAATTCTTCATGGTAAGGGCCAGTTAGGTCCGACGATCACGCACCATCGACATTTAGGTGAGATTTCTGAGCAAAACAATATTTTTCATCAGACGATTAAGCAAGATGCGGGAGCCGGGATAGACGAAAATACCGTCAATCTTGAACAAGAAATGACGATGATGGCTGAAAATACACTTCTCTATATGGCGGTCAACCAATTTTTGGATGGACGATTTGAAGGGTGGAAAAGGGCAATTGATGAAGGACGATGAGGGTGAGCATACATAAACATC
>JBFJON010000057.1:0-7069 GCA_041617575.1 Nitrospirales bacterium
GGGTCTCGAATCCCATTCACGTGGGAATCATCCCCGCATCTGTCCTTCGTCGCGAAACGTTCGTCCTCTGCGGCAATCCGCAATATTCGGGCTCATCAGCATAAAAAATATACTCGCCTCGTTCTTGACTTAGATCTGGATGTTCAGCCAGCACCCTCTGCCGGAGGAACCGATACAGAATTTCACCTCGAACTTCCCAACACCCGCCTTCTCAAAAATGCCCTTTCGAAAACCACCAACAAGACTTTTCCGATTAACATTACCTTTTCCAGAACACCGAAAGGGACTCTGATGCTATCGATACCCACGAAACCGTGGAAACGCTATAAATGGTATGTTCTCCATAAGCCGACTCGCATCGTCTTAGATCTCTATCCTGAACCTTCCCCTAAGACTACAAACGTCAAGGCTTCTGTACCATCCAAAAAGCCATCAGCTAAACGACCAGTCGCAAAAAAGGCTCCACTGCCTCCGGTTATTGTTACCCCTCCGGCAGCTTCGGTCGCTAATAAGGACATGATCATTGTGCTCGACCCTGGGCATGGCGGGAAAGACCCCGGGGCTTTGGGTCGAAATGGTACCAGAGAGAAAGATATTGTCTTGAAAATTTCCGACCATCTTCGAGATCTCCTGACCCAAGAAACCAAGGCCAAAGTTTTTATGACGCGCGAATCGGATGTCTTCATCGAATTAAAAGATCGGGCAACTTTTGCGAATCAACACAAAGCCGATCTTTTTGTATCCATTCACATCAATTCTCATAATAAAAAATCCATAAAAGGTTTGGAACTGTATCACTTCGGGGAAGCCAGTGACCCACGAGCGCTTGAAGTGGCAGCCCGAGAGAACGGCACACCGCTTGAAGATAATGGGCCAGCCTGGCAATTTATTTTAGCCGATAAACTGCATGACAAAAAATATGAGGATTCTCTAGAATTTGCCTGGACGACTAAGAAAGCTCTCGTGAAATACTTAAAGCCGTATTACAAGATAAAAGATCACGGTGTAAAAACAGCACCCTTCTTTGTGCTTCGCATGACCACTATGCCAGCGATTTTGGCGGAAATTGCTTTTATTTCTAATCCAAGCGAAGAAAAACTGTTAAAAAGTGCTACCTACCAGAAACGTATGGCCCGTGGAATTTTCGAAGGCATTAAAGTCTATACCACGCCTTTACAAACCGCTTCTCGATAAGCTGTCCGTTTTCACCAACCCTGCCCCGGTTTATTGTACTATCTTTTCTTCTTCAGCCTTGTCCGGTAACATCTCTCACTATTTTCATTTCTTATTCAACTCATCGTATTTCCAAATCACTCCACCATTGCAATCATGGCTACCATCAAGCTCACTATCGAATACGATGGAACCGCCTATGCGGGCTGGGGACAACAACCCAACCATCCAACCATTCAGGCTGTTCTTGAAGAAGCTCTTTCCAAGATTACCCAACAGCATATTTCATCGGTGGCTGCCGGGCGGACAGATTCAGGGGTACATGCGTTAGGTCAAGTCGTCAGTTTTCAATCCGACAAACCTCTGCTCCCCCCCCAATGGGCTCCCGCTCTCAATAGTTATCTCCCCAAAGATATTACGGTGATCTCCAGCGAACTGGCTCCTGATAATTTCCATGCCCGTTTCAGCGCCAAAGGGAAAGTTTATGAATATCGCATCACCATACAACCTTCACGACCAGCGTTAAATCGCCATCGAGTCTGGCATCTTCCTCAACCATTGGACACCGATGCCATGCGTCAGGCCCTGCAAGATTTTTGGGGCACCCATGATTTTACTTCGTTCCGTGGGCCACGATCGCAGACTATAAACCCTATGTGCACCATTTCACATCTTTCTCTTAGTTTGGCATCACCGTCAATAACTATCCGTATTGAGGGAAATCGCTTCCTTAAACAGATGGTGCGAGCCATCATAGGCACATTGGTCGAAGTTGGCCAACGTAAACGAAATCCCAAATCACTGCCGGAAATCTTTGCGGCTAGGGACCGCCGAGCAGCCGGTCGTACTGCTCCACCCCATGGTCTCTACTTGGTGCAGGTCCTTTATTAAGCAACCTGCCCAATCATTCTGCCAATACCTGGCCACCCCAACCCTTTTCTCTTGGAATTTTTGATATAATCCAACCAGACGCCCTTTTGGTTTTCTGGCATAGGATAACTATTACATGACTTTGGGCATTCCCCCTGAACTAGACCACTCCACCTTTCGGTTGGCTGTTGCCCAGTTTGACCAAGCCGTTTCTCATATGGCCCTCGATCCTAATCTTTTGGACCGTTTAAAAGCCCCACAAAGAGCCCTGTCCGTCAGCATTCCAGTCCGAATGGATGACGGTCAGGTTAAGGTATTTCGTGGATATCGCGTTCAACATGACCTCTCCCGAGGCCCCACCAAAGGCGGCATCCGCTATCATCCAGATGTGACGCTAGGTGAGGTGAGTGCGTTAGCGATGGGGATGACCTGGAAAACCGCCTTGGCCGGATTACCATTTGGAGGGGCAAAGGGAGGGGTAGCCGTCAACCCTACCCACCTCTCATCCGGAGAATTAGAAGGTCTAACCAGACGGTATATTGCCGAAATTTTTCCCTTACTAGGGCCAGATAAAGATATTCCCGCTCCGGATGTCGGAACCAACGCACAAATTATGGCTTGGGTCATGGATACCTATAGTCAACAGGTGGGATTTTCAGTCCGAGATGTCGTCACCGGAAAACCCCTCTCGATTGGAGGAAGCTTAGGTCGGGAAGAAGCCACTGGGCGTGGTGTCGTGGACGTCACCTTGGAAGTCCTAAGGCATTTTCAACAGCCTTTGGCTGACACCGCCATTGTCATACAGGGGTTTGGTAATGTCGGATCTCACGCGGCTCGAATCTTATACGAAGAAGGGGCCAAAATCATTGCCATTAGTGATCGATTTGGAGGACTTCATAATCCAAAGGGATTGGACATTCCCGCTATCTTGACCGAACAGAAACGGGATAACTTGGTCCTTCCTTCCTTGACACATTTCGGAGACCCCATTCTCCATGAAGATCTCCTAAGTCTTCCCTGCCACGTGCTCATTCCGGCCGCCTTGGCTGAACAAATTACGAAGACCAATGCCCAAAAAATCCAATGCCGATTTCTCATTGAGGGAGCTAACGGACCCACCACCCTCGATGCTGATGCCATTCTTAACGACCGAGGCATTTTGGTGGTTCCTGACATATTGGCCAATGCGGGAGGCGTAATTGTGTCCTATTTCGAATGGGCACAGGATGCGCAACGGTTTTCGTGGGAAGAATCCCATATCCATAACAGGTTAAAAACCATTATTACCAAGGCATTTTATAGAATTCTTCACGAAGCCGAAGACAAAAAAGTCTCGATGAGAATTGCCGCTTTGATGGCCGGAATCGAAGAAGTCGCCCGTGCCCACCAATGCCGGGGACTGTATCCCTAGACAGAGAACAAAAATGGAGAGAATACCAAGTGGGCGAGGTAAAGGAGGAAGGCCAACCAAGGCCATGACTTGAGATGGTTTACGCCAGTTCTCCAGAATAAATTTTCATGACCGTGGCGAGAAATTCCAGAGCTTGGGGCTTTGGTCGTTGAAATGAATTCCGCCCAATGATCGACCCAAAGCCTCCACCATCGCGAATAGCTCGGGCTTCATCAAAGATCTTGTGATCTTCGCCCTTCGCTCCACCAGAAAAGATCACTATTCGCCGTCCATCAAAGGCACTTTGCACCACATGGCGAATGCGGTCGGCGAGTGCGCTAATCGGGATTTTTTCTTCTTCATAAACCTTCTTGGCGGCCCCTTGTTCCAAATAAGCACTTGGGACTTTAACTTTGATAATATGCGCTCCGAGTTGTGCGGCAATTTGGGCCGCATAGGCCGCGACATCTATCGCGGTTTCCCCTTCCTTACTCAATCCTTCCCCACGCGGATACGACCACACGACCACGGCTAGTCCATAGGACTTCGCTTCTTGAGCAATCTCCCGCAAATGTTGATACATCTCTTGGCTATGGGCTGAACCAGGATAAATGGTGTAACCCACGGCGCAACACCCTAATCGCAAGGCATCACGAACACTCCCCGTAATAGCTGAATTGGGGTTTTTAGTTGCATGCAACGAGTCATTATTATTTAGTTTTAAAATTAAGGGGATTTGGCCCGCATACTCGGCTGCTCCAGCTTCTAAAAAACCTAGGGGAGCCGCGTAGGCATTGCACCCCGCCTCAATGCCCAATTGAAAATGGTACAGAGGATTATAGCCGGAAGGGTTAGGTGCAAAGGATCGGGCAGGTCCATGTTCAAACCCCTGATCAACCGGGAGAATGACTAAACGTCCCGTTCCTCCTAACCGCCCGTTCATCAGCAACCGAGCCAGATTCATCAAGACGCCTGGAGGATTGCCATCATAATTTCGCAAAACTTCTTTCACCCGAGGTGTCATCACGACTACTCCTTCCACAAATGTTCACTCAATTTTTTGTTACTAAATTTTTCTGAAAATACTCTCTTCTGTAGTGTAAAAGACCCAGGCAGCTAAGACAATATGACTAATCGTTTTTCTTTCAAACTGTCGTTCATTGTTCAGTCCTTTCAACCTTCTTTCGAAGAGCTATCAACTCTTGTTCCATTGATTCAAAACGTTCAGCAATGGGATCTGGAATATTGGCGTGATCCATGGTGGCTTCCGGAAGACGCTCCCCATCGTATTTGACGATGCGTCCGGGATTTCCAACAACCGTGGAATTCGCAGGGACTGAGCGGAGAACCACTGCATTGGCGCCAACCTTCACGTTATCACCAATGCGAATTCCACCCAACACTTTCGCTCCGTCACCCACGACGACATGATTTCCTAACGTCGGGTGGCGTTTGCCTCGTTCCTTACCAGTCCCTCCCAAGGTGACTCCTTGAAACAATGTCACATAATCCCCAATTTCCGTCGTTTCGCCAATGACAACTCCCATGCCATGGTCAATAAAGAACCCTGTCCCAATGGTGGCACCCGGATGAATCTCGACCCCTGTCAACCATCGGGCCAATTGTGAAATTATGCGTGGAAGAATGGGGATTTGATGCTTCCACAACCAATGCGCAATGCGATAGGTAAGCAGGGCATGGAATCCCGAATAGGTGAGAAACACCTCAAGTCTGCTAGTGGCGGCCGGATCACGCTCAAAAACCGCCTGTAGATCTTGAGCAATTTGGGTCTTGGGCATTCATCCACCCTTGCATACAACCGGGAAGCAAAGTTTCTCTTCCATATACTCTCTCAGGTTTTCAATGACTGAATCAAGCAAACAGCCATAACCGCGATCCCTTCTGCCCGACCAATCATCCCAATCCCTTCCCCACTTTTTACTTTAATATTTACCCGATCACAATCCACATGGAGCACTCGGGCGAGGCCTTCCTGCATCTGATTCTTATAGGGGGCGAGTTTGGGGGCCTGGGCGCATATCACAGTATCTAGATTCACGAGACCAAATTTCTTTTCTACCAAAGTCTGCACCACACTTTCCAACATGAGTAGGCTTGAAAAATCTTTGAAAGCGGGATTATTGCTAGGGTAGCGTGTGCCAAGATCCCCTTCTCCCAAAGCACCCAACAGCGCATCACATATGGCATGTGTCAACGCATCCGCATCCGAATGCCCATCCAGGCCATGCGAGTGGGGAATGGTGATGCCGCCCAAAATTAAAGGGCGGCCTTCTCGCAAGGGATGAATATCGTATCCTTGACCGATTTTCATATTCCACACGAGGTTCTGCCCGCCCCAGAGATTCTCAAACTACCCCACAAATTAAATGCGATCACAGGTTGGGTTCTACCCTGTTCAAAATGGCCTCTCCGAAAATCAGATCATCAGGACTCGTGATCTTTATATTAAAACAACTCCCCTCCACAACGTAAACCGGGTACCCCATTCGTTCTATCAAGGCGGCGTCATCCGTAACCTCCCAATGTTCCTGTTGCGAGTGTTGATGGGCCTCAACCAACCAATCATACCGAAAAACCTGCGGAGTTTGAATATGCCACAACTCTTCTCGATTCAAAGTCTCTTGAATAACCCTTTGTGCGTCAACCCGCTTAACCGTATCATGAATGGGCATAGCTACAACGGCTGCCCCAGTCTGCTCGGCACAGTAAATGGCATTTTCAACTAACTCGTCTTCAATAAAGGGCCGAACTCCATCATGAACCAGTATCAGGTCTGGAGGATCAGAAATAGTGAAAAGCCCTTTACGCACAGAATCTTGACGGCGCTCTCCTCCTGCAACAATGTGAATGACTTTCCCCAATCCAAAAGGCTTGACAATTTCACGCCAACAATAATCTATGTCACTTTCAGGCACAGAAAGGATAATTTCACGGATAGATTCGATCCGCTGAAGAACCTTGAGGGAGAGAACGAGAAGAGGAATACCACCTAGGGTAAGGTATTGTTTGCGAGCAGTCCCACCCATCCGAGTCCCTTGGCCCGCGGCAGGGACAACAGCCACCACAGATTTAGGCACGCGTCAAGCTTAACTCCTCGCGTTCTGTTTCTTCTTTGAGGCGTGTAAAGATCATTCGACCAGCGCTGGTTTGCAACACACTCGTCACAATCACATCAACATTTTTTCCTATCGACAATTTGGCATGATCCACAACCACCATCGTCCCATCATCTAAATAGGCCACGCCCTGCCCAGATTCTTTTCCTTCTTTCAACACAAACACGCGAATAGTTTCTCCTGGCAGCACCACCGGCTTCAGGGCATTACATAGGTCATTGATATTCAGCACTTCCACTCCCTGAATACCCGCCACCTTGTTCAGATTAAAATCATTCGTCAGGACCTTCCCATTCATTTGTTTTCCCAATTCAATCAATTTCGTATCGACTTCTTTGACATGTGGGAAATCATCCTCCACCAATTTCACTTGAATATTTGTCATTTTTTGGAGCACATTTAGAATATCTAACCCTCGTCTCCCCCTAGCTCGCTTTAAACCGTCAGACGAATCTGAAATATGTTGCAATTCTTGAAGGATAAAATGCGGGACGATCAA
>JBFJON010000058.1:0-7055 GCA_041617575.1 Nitrospirales bacterium
TGGCCACCGGAACCCAGATGGAACGGAGAAAGGGAGAGGATGAACTGGTTGCTGTGAAAGTGATTACCTTGGAAGTGACGATAGAGGAAGCTGAAAAATTAGCGATGGCTGAAAATGGCGGAAAGTTACGTCTGGCGTTGTGAAGCCCTCTCAATCCGGAAATCAAGAAAACCCTAGGGGCTGATTTCAAGGCTCTGATGAAGTCGCATCAGCTGATTCCTCCCCGACCCAAAGGCTCACGAACAAAGGTCGAAGTGATTAAGGGGACTAAAAGCAAAACGAGGAGATTTTAAGCTACATGGTTGTGGGAATGGCTATGAATGTTATGAAAGGTACGGTTATGAACAAGATGCACGGTGTTCCATTTGCAACGGTATGCATGGTGTGGGCCCTGGTTTTTGGAGGCAATGCCGGAGTGTTGGCTGCAGATCCGCCTCAAGAAGGTCTGACGCTTCAGGCCGTTCAGGTTAATACCCCTCAAGTGTTGCGTCTCACGGTTGGGGAGTCCAAGATTGTGGAATCCGGATCATCCTTTAAGCGGGCGTCGGTCGCGAATCCCGACATTGCCGATCAAATCGTCCTTTCCACAAAACAACTGTATCTGGCTGGAATAGATGTCGGGACGACCACACTCACTCTTTGGGGGAATGATGGCAAAGTGTCGAATGTGTTCAATGTGCAGGTATCACCTGACGTCAGTCGTTTGAAAGAACAGATTCATGTTCTTCTCCCTGAGGAAGCTGGCATTCAGGTCATGGGCAGCCACGATCACATCACCTTGGCAGGCAATGTCTCGAATATGGGAGCCCTCAATAAAGTCTTAACCCTGGCTGAGCCCTATGCGCCTCAGAGAATTATCAACCTGGTACAGATCGGTGGTGTCCAGCAAGTCATGATGGAAGTGAAGATTGCTGAAATGCAACGAGGCCTGTTGAAGAAACTCGGCGTCAATTTTAATCGCCGGCAGCAGGGGCATCGAGATTTTACAGTCGGAACACTCAATGGCCTCTCGGCGCCAAATCTTGATCAATTCACACGGATTGGACATCCAGACACGGGGGTTGTCCGAAGCACAACAGAGTTGTTTGATATTTTGCCTGCTCTGAGCAACACCGCGCTTTTGGGATTTGGCATCGGGAAGGATTTATGGACGGTCTACTTAGATATGTTAAAGGAACATGGGCTGTCCAGGCTTATGGCCGAGCCTACCTTAATTGCCGAGAGTGGACAGGCAGCGGAGTTTCTTGTGGGGGGAGAATTTCCGATTCCGATCCCACAACAGTTCAGTCAAGTCACTATCCGATTTAAAGAATTTGGTGTGGGGCTAAAGTTTACCCCAACGGTCTTATCGGATGGTCGGATCTCGGTCATTGTGAATCCTGAAGTGTCGGAATTAGATTTTGCCAATGGCATTACCTTGTCAGGTTTTACGATCCCTTCCTTGACGACGCGTCGTGTGAAAACGGTGGTGGAATTGGGAGATGGGCAAAGTTTTGCCATTGCCGGGTTGTTGCAGGAAAATATTCGAGAGACCGTGTCGAAATATCCCGTATTGGGCGATATTCCGATCCTTGGCGCATTATTCCGGAGTACTTCGTTTCAGAAAGACGAGACCGAGTTGGTCGTGATAGTTACACCACATTTGGTGAAACCTTTGGATATGGTAAAGCAAACCTTGCCCACCGATTACTATCTGGAACCGAATGATTTTGAGCTGCTGCTGATGGGGTATCTGGAAGGGAAGAATTCTGAACCCTATGGAGAGCGAAAGGCGGAAGCTTATATTCAAGAAAAGCCTCGGATGGCCTTGAGAATGCCCAATAACAAGGGTGGTATCGAAGGTACCTTTGGTCATTTAGCACCCTAAGAAGAAAGACGAAAAAAAGGAGAATACCATGCAACGGCAATTGAAGGTAAAAATGTTTGGACTGCTAGGCATTGTGGTCATAGGGCTGACCGGTTGTGGCGTTTGGCCGGTCATGACCGAAGACAACGGGCGCCACCCCTTTAGAATGGGAAAAAGCGATCAGTTGCTTTTGCCATGGGCTCCTCAGCCAGTTCATTTAAGCGAAGATTATGGTATCGCCTACCGGCAATCCGTCGAAAGTCAAATTCTGAACCCTGAGGCTTCGAAAAACTTGGGTCCTGTTGAGGGGGCTGCCGATCCGAAAGGGTTACATTACAGTTTGTTACGATATCAAGAAGCCTTTAAAAATCCTCCGTATTCTGAGTGGGAGTTAAAGATTACCACATCTGGTGGTGGGTCTTCTGGGGGTGGAGGTAAGAAATCAGGAAGCAGCGCAGGGAATAGCGGAGGAGGAGGACAGCAATGACGGATAAAGCCTGGCAACCAAAACGTGTAGGGTCGGTGGGATCGGATAGTCCATCCCAGGAAGCTCTTGTCGACATTTCCGTGAATAATGTGGAATGTAAGTCTGCGCTCACGAAATGCCTTAAAGAAATCGAAGGCATTCGCTTCAGAGAATCGCAAAGTGCTGAAATGGCAAATTTGGTTTTCATGGATCTTGCTGAAAATCCGGAAGAGACTTTTGCTGTCATCCGGGATATGGGAAAACTGGCGAATGCCCCTGAAATTTTTTTGACCGCACCCATGCCGGATTCAGCTGTCTTGTTAGAGGGGATGCGGGCAGGAGCCAAGGAATTTTTGGCACAACCCATCCAAGGGCAGGAAGTAGAGCGAGCCATGGTGCGGTATTGGGAGCGTGCCGTGACTCACAACGGAAAAAAAAGTAAAAGTGAGAAAAAAACGGGAAGCCTCATAGCCTTTTTTGGTGGCAAAGGCGGGGTGGGGACGACCAGTATTGCTGTCAATTTAGCATCTGCGCTCAAACAATTGCCCAGTAATCCTTCTGTGATTCTGGTTGATGTGAATCAACATGGTGGAGATCTTCCTCTATATTTGGATCTTCAACCGAATCATAGTTTTCGAGACATCGCGACAGATCTTTCTCGATTGGACGCGGCTTTTCTTATTCGAGTGCTCACCAAATGTGAGTCAGGGCTGCAGGTGTTGCCCTCAGGCTATGATGACTTGAGTACAGGGCGATTGAGTCCAGACTGCGTTGAGGCGACCTTAAAGCTTCTTCAGGCGAGCTTTGACTTTGTCGTCATTGATTGTGGCCATGTTCTGGATTTAACTACGAAAAAAGCCTTGGAATTGGCCACATGGATTATGGTGACGTCAACCCTCATGGTGCCAGTCGTGCATCGGACGAAACGAATCTTAGAGTTGCTCCGCGGATCGGGATTTCCTTCTAATAAGATTCGGTTGGTGATAAATCGCTACTTGTCTGCTGAGCAAGAAGTCTTAAAGGAAACGGAAGACATCCTCAAGCAAAAAACGTTTTGGTCTATCCCCAATGACTACCCATCTTCTAGCCAGTCTGTGAATAGCGGGAAATCTATTATTGAGGGTGCCCCGCGTTCTCCTATTGCCAAATCGTTTAAAGATTTGGCCGCGACATTTGATGCACAGCCTGCCACAGCATCAAACAAGAGTGGGTTAACCGGTTGGTTGAATCCGTTTAAGGGACGTCGTGTCCAATCATCGCCATCTGGTGCGTAAATATTCTTAAATCGTTTTTTCGTAAAAGGCTAGGGAAATTATGACGACAAAATGGGATGAGGTGGGGGAAACTGTTTCCGGTCTCGGTACGCTGAATCTGGGACCTTTAAAGGAACGTTTGCACCGCCAAGTTATTGATTCGCTTGATCTTACGATAATTGCCAAACTGGACGGTGGCCAGCTGAAAGGGGAGTTGTCAAAACTGGTCACCGAGATGCTGGAGAGTGAATCCGTTCCGCTCAGTATGAAGGAACGGGAAGAGTTAATCGCTGATATCCAACATGAAGTGATGGGGCTAGGGCCTCTGGAACCTCTTGTTCAAGATCAGACTGTCAACGATATTTTAGTGAATCGCTGTGACCAGGTCTTTGTTGAGCGTGCAGGAAAATTGCAATTGACTGATATTAAGTTTCGTGACGAAAACCATCTTCGAAAGATCATTGAAAAGATCGTTTCGGCCGTTGGTCGGAGAATCGACGAATCGTCTCCGATGGTTGATGCGAGGTTGCTCGACGGATCACGTGTGAATGCCATCATTCCGCCCTTAGCACTCGATGGTTCATCGATTTCTATCAGGAAATTCTCTAAAGATAAGCTGCAAATTTCAGATTTGATTGAAAAACGCTCACTGACGCCGGAAATTGCTGAATTGCTTCGTGGTATTGTTGAGGCGAGGCTCAATATATTGATTTCCGGGGGGACAGGTACTGGCAAAACCACCATTCTCAATATTTTGTCCTCATTTATTCCCTCAGATGAACGTATTGTGACGATTGAAGACTCCGCCGAGTTGCAATTACGCCAGGAGCATGTGGTTCGACTGGAAACGCGTCCCCCCAATGTGGAAGGACGGGGTGAAGTGACTCAACGGGAACTTGTTAAAAATTGTTTGCGGATGAGACCTGATCGTATTGTCATGGGTGAGGTACGAAGCGGGGAATGTTTAGATATGCTTCAGGCCATGAACACTGGTCATGATGGATCGTTGACGACAATTCATGCCAATACGCCACGGGATTGTCTGACGAGGGTTGAAACGCTCGTGGCCATGGCTGGGTTGAATCTGGCGACGAAAGCCTTACGTCATTATATAAGTTCAGCGATCGATGTCGTATTGCAAATGACCCGATTGTCCGATGGATCTCGAAAAATGACCAGTTTGTCCGAAATCGTCGGGATGGAAGGGGAGACTATTACTTTACAAGAAATTTTCCTCTTTCAACAAACCGGTCTCGATGAGCAACGGAAGGTTCATGGAACCTTTAAGGCTTCGGGTGTCCGGCCGAAATTTGTCGAACGGTTTAAAGCCTTGGGTATTGACTGCGATGCCGATATTTTTGATCCATCGAAAATTTATGAAGTGTAAGGGTTGCACATTGTCTCTTTAGGTTGTTGGTGACTCTTGAGAGTTTTCCGTAACCATAGTTTGTTCGTCTGCACATGAGAAATGTGGAGAAATTTATATGACCATTGCTATTAGTATAGGAATCTTTCTTTCTGTCATTTTATTGGTGGAAGGAGCGTATTTTTTCTATCACCAGTATGTCAGTCCTCAGGGTCGAAACATGAAGCGACGGCTCCGTGGTGGTGCGGCGCGACCCAAAGAAGCGATTGAATCACTTGAAATTCTCCGTCAGCGTAAACTCAGTGATCTTCCCTGGTTAAATGACATGCTGTCCACCATTTCTAATCTTGGTGGATTGGAAAAAATCCTCCAGCAAGCCAATAGTCAAATGCCTCTTGGAGTGTTCCTGTTGGTATCTGCGGTGCTGGGTGTCGTCGGGACGGCGATTGCTGGATTAATGGATTATCCATTTCTTGTGGCCGTTGGGGTTGGTCTGGTGTGTTTGATGCTTCCCTTGATCAAAATCAAAATGCAGCGTACGAAACGATTTAAGGAATTTGAACGTCAGTTGCCTGAAGCCCTGGATTTGATGGCGCGTGCGCTGCGAGCTGGGCATGCGTTTTCAGTTGGTATGAAAATGGTGGGTGACGAATTCCCCGATCCCATTGGCCCGGAGTTCAATCGGACGGTGGAGGAAATTTCCTTTGGGATTGATACGCCGGAAGCCATGGGAAACCTCAATGATCGTGTGGTGAGTACTGATTTGAAATTTTTTATCACGGCATTGGTTGTTCAGCGGGAGACCGGAGGAAATTTGGCTGAAATCATTGAAGCCATTTCCCGACT
This sequence comes from Nitrospirales bacterium, assembly GCA_041617575.1. Classification (GTDB taxonomy): domain Bacteria; phylum Nitrospirota; class Nitrospiria; order Nitrospirales; family UBA8639; genus Nitrospira_E. The sequence continues at coordinate 5,778 of JBFJON010000058.1, forward strand.
TATTCGGCAACGGTTTGAGTTGCTAGGACGGGTAAAGGCCTTGTCTGCGGAAGGGCGATTATCCGGTATTGTGTTGTTTGTCATGCCATTCGTCATGGGTTTTGTTTTATGGTGGATGAATGAGGATTATATGAGATTGTTGATTGAAGATGATCTTGGCATCATGATGGCTGGCGCGGCAGGATTGTTAATGCTTTTTGGTGCCGTGGTGATGAAAAAAATGTGCGACATAAAGGTATAACATAAGACTATGGATCCATTACTACTCATCAGTTTATTGGTCTTTATGGGAATTCTGATCATTGGTTGGGGGATTTACTCTTTCACGCAGTCCAAGCAACAGCTGAGTGATTGGAATGTGCGGGCACAGGGTCAATCGCTTTCCCAGAAAGCTTCTCAGAAAAAAGGCGAACAGAAATCAGGAGTTAAGGAGTATGGTCTCAAGCTGCTTGAAAAGCTTGGGCAAGCCAATAAACCGAAAAACCAGGCTTCTACATCTCAGTTGAAGGCCTCGTTAATTTCTGCGGGGTATCGCAAAGCCCAGGCTCCCGTCGTTTTCATGGGGTCGCGGATTTTACTTGCTGTGGTGTTCGCCCTGGCCTTTTTGATTTTTGGGTCAGAGGCTGCCCAAGAAAAGGACCCCATGATGTTTCCAGCCTTTCTTATTGGTTCCATGTTTGCCGGATATTACGGTCCTCAAATGTGGTTGCGGAATATGATCGCCAAACGAAAAGAACGATTAGTGAATGGTTTCCCAGATGCTCTGGATTTGATGGTTGTCTGTGTTGAGGCCGGGTTAGGGTTGGACCAAGCCATTTTCCGGGTTGGGAATGAAGTGAAACAGGGCCATCAGGACCTCGGAGAAGAATTTATTCTGTTAAATTTGGAATTGCGGGCAGGGTTATCGCGCGAGCAGGCTCTCCGAAACTTGGTCAATCGCACAGACCTCGAAGATATCCGCAGCTTGGTGGCCTTGCTTATTCAAACGGATCGTTTTGGGACCAGTATTGGGCAAGCGCTCCGCGTGCATTCAGATTCCATGCGGTTAAAGCGACGCTTAAAAGCAGAAGAAAAAGGGGCCCAGCTCCCTGTGAAGCTGATGATTCCCCTCATTCTCTTTATTTTTCCGGCCCTCATGGTGGTGATTGTGGGACCTGGAGTCATTAATTTGATGAGAAACCTGATGCCTGCCATGGCAGGAAACTAATGGCCAAAATTGAATTGAACAGAAGCATATTCCATCCATACAAAGAGAGGCGATCATGAGCAGAATAGACA
>JBFJON010000059.1:0-6894 GCA_041617575.1 Nitrospirales bacterium
GGCTGCATCATGCCTTTATCAGATACTTAACGGTTATGACTCATTTTTTTTATTAATATGCTCTAATAGCTGCTTGATAAAGGTAGTAAGTATAAATTTCAAGCCTAAAGCAAAGGAATTTTTCGCATTTACGACAAATATGGTTAGATCTGTCTTTAAAACAAGTACTCAGCATTTCTCCGCTGTGTCAACTGGTCTCAATATACGTTAACAAAACGTACAAAAAACCGTCAATTACTCTAAATAGGTTACCGTTGCTACCCACGCCATTACTAAATAACACCCTGTTTTACGCACTACTGCCTTATTATTGCTACAGATGACATTCACTCATTTATTGAGGTCAGATTAACTGGAAGAAAAAATATGATGTGGGGGATGGTCCTAAACCGGTCAGAAAAAATAACGACTCCGCATGATTAAGAGAATATATAGTACCGCTACTGACGGCACCACCCCAAATATTGTAAATGAAGTGATAGGTATTGTACCTGCAAGAGTATGAATGTTCAAGGTATTTACCCTTATTAGAGATTGTTTTTCTTGAACATTTACCGCATTTTCCTGGCCACTAAGTTCTAAAGACTTCAAATGGGCCTAAGCAAACCCTGGATTTCGCTGAGACTCGGAATTCGCCATTCTCCCGGGGCCAGCGTTCCCAATTGAATTGACCCGATAGCTACGCGAATCACGCGCAACGTCGGGTGTCCCACTTGAGCGGTCATACGGCGAATTTGCCGATTCATGCCTTCAGAAATTTCCATCTTTAGCCACGCGGTCGGCACGGATTTCCGAAAACGAATCGGGACCGAGCGCGGATGGACCCTAGGCTTTTCGGTAAGAAGGTGCACTGTAGCCGGGCGGGTCCGCCGGCCTTTTACCAGTACCCCGCTCCTTAATTGCCCGAGGGCCGCTTCGTCGGGAATGCGCTCAACTTGCACCCAATAGGTCTTGGAAACTTTGTAGGAGGGTGAGGTTAGGCAGGTCGCAAGATTTCCATCCGATGTAAGAAATAACAACCCTTCGCTATCCATATCCTATCGACCGACGGGATAGTCGTGCGGCAGGCTGACATACTCGGCCAACGTCGGACGATCTTCCGCATCAGTAAATTTCGACAGCACGCCATACGGTTTATAAAGCACTAAATGCTGATGAGAGCCTTCAGGTTTCCATTTGATCAAGTGAGATATTGACATCAGCGGTTTACACTGTTTCCCATTAACAAGAGATAGGTCAACAATGAACAATTCGTTCCATTTGATTGCCCCATCTTAAATTTTCTGTTAACTTAAAAGAGAATTGCACACCACAGCATGCACATCATACCTTCTCGACTTCAACTAACAGGACTTACCTATGGCATGGGAACCTAAAGATCCGTGGGGCGGCAGCGGAAAAGACCCGCTTGATGAAGCTTTGCGCAAAGCCCAAGATTCAATCAAGAATCTCGTTCCAGGACGTGGCTTTAAATCCATCGTCTATATTGTGATTGGCGTCTTGGCCCTCTGGCAATCCGTCTTTATTGTCGCACCCGACGAACAAGGCTTGGTCAAACGATTCGGGGCTATCGTCCGAGTGGTTGAGCCTGGCCCACACTTTAAGATTCCTTTTGCGGAAACGGTCGATACCCCAAAAGTTGAAAAGCTGCATCGAGTGGAAGTCGGCTTCCGAACCGACCGGGGACGCACCCAATTCGTACCTCGCGAAGCCCTGATGCTGACGGGAGACATGAACATTCTCTCACTGGAATTTATTGTCCAATATAAGATTAACGATGCTAAAAAATACCTCTACCAAGTCGCCAATGTCGAAAACACTATTCATAATTCCGCTGAAGCCGCCATGCGCGAAGTCATCGGCAAAAGTAAGATTGATGAGGCCTTGACCGTCGGGAAAGCGGAAATTCAACAGAACGCCCAGATCTTGCTACAAGGCATTCTCGATCAATACCAGGCTGGCGTGAAAATCGCTCAGATTCAACTCCAGGACGTCAATCCGCCAGAAGCCGTCGCCGCCGCATTCAAGGATGTCGCCAGCGCAAAGGAAGATCGGGAAAAACTCATCAATCAAGCTCACGGCTTCCGAAACGATTTAATCCCAAGAGCCAAAGGGGAAGCTGCTCAACAAATCAATCAAGCCAAAGCCTACGCCCAAGCCAGAATTAGCCGTTCCGAAGGGGAAGCCAGTCACTTCCTCCAAACATTAAAAGAATACAAACAAGGGAAAGAAGTGATTAGCAAACGCGTGTATATCGAAACCATGGAAGAAGTCCTTTCCAATACCGAAAAAATCATTCTTGATTCCAACGCCGCGAAAAACGTGTTGCCCTATCTTCCCTTAGATCGTCTCAGCAAATCTCGTGGAGGTGGCGCACAATGAGAAGTAATCTCCTACTTGGAGTCATTTTAGTTTTGGGACTCCTTATTACGTTGGGACTCTCGCCATTTTTCGTGGTCGATTTGACGGAAACAGCTATTGTCGTAGCCTTGGGAAAACCAGTTCGGACAATCACGGAGCCCGGTCTCAAATTTAAAATTCCCTTTTACCATCAAGTCACCTTTTTTGATAAACGGTTCTTGGATTATGACGCTCCATCTCGGGATGTCATCACCAGTGATAAAAAATCTTTAGTCATCGACAACTTCGCCAAATGGCGGATCGTGGATCCCCTGAAAGTGTATCAAGCCTTTCAGACACAACGCGGTGCCCTTCAGCGATTAGATGACATTATTTATTCAGAACTTCGAGTTGAACTGGGCAGACATGAACTCACAGAAATTGTCTCAGCCAACAGGGCGTTGATCATGAAACTCGTCTCTGATCGATCCAACGAAAAATCTTCGGTGTATGGGTTAGAAGTCTTGGACGTGCGGATAAAACGCGCCGACCTGCCAGAACAAAATGAGAAGGCCATTTTCCAACGGATGCAGGCCGAACGGGAACGCCAAGCCAAGCAATACCGCGCGGAAGGCGAGGAAGAGGCGCAGAAAATCCGATCTGAAGCCGAGAAAGATAAAGAAATTATTTTGGCTGAAGCCTATAGAACATCCCAGGAACTTCGCGGAGAAGGGGAAGCCAAAGCCTATAAAATTTATGCTGATGCGTATAAACAGGGACCGGAATTTTTTGAATTTGTCCGGTCGATGGAAGCCTACAAAAAAACCTTTGCCAAAGATACCACCATGGTTCTCACGCCAGACTCCGAATTTCTTAAATTCCTCAAAAAACGCTAGACGAGGTTATTCTCTCTCCCTGCCATTCTGGTTATTGCTTTTCTGACGTTCTCCGTCTTTTAGCGCATGGCGAATCCCGAACATGTTCAACGGTTGATCGACGGCGGCGTCGAGCAATGGAATAAGTTTCGACGCAATTCCCAATCGCCGCAGCCTGATCTGAGTGGCGCAGATCTCTCCGGCTATGACTTTACCGGCCTCAATTTAAGCCACGCCAACCTGGAAGGCGTAGACCTCTCCGATGCTTATCTTTTTCGAGCCAATCTCACAGAAGCCAATCTGACCAGAGCCAACTTCACGGAAGCCGACATACTGGAAGCGAACTTCATCAAAGCGAATCTTTCCTATGCGACGATGGTCAGAGTGGATCTTTCCGCGACCGGCTTAATCGCCTGCAATTTGGAAGGGGTAAATCTAGAAGGGTCAAATCTCACGAGAGCTTCTCTTCCCTGGGGCAACCTTACCGATGCCAATCTTTCTCAAACCAAGTTGCATCTCACCGATTTACGTGAAGCCAAATTGATTCACGCCAACCTCCGAGGCGCCTCTCTTCAAGATACATCATTGACCTGGGCGAGTTTACAAGAAGCCAACCTGCTGGGCGTGACCAACGTCTCCATCGATCTCCTGGCCAAAGCCAAAACTCTTTATCTGGCTCAGCTCGATCAGGAACTCAAAGATCAGCTCATCAAGGACCACCCCCACCTCTTCGAAAAACCTATTACCTGACCCGCTCGACTCCCCTCTTTCCTTTCCCACTTCAAACATCTGCCTTTTCGCGGGCTCACCTATTGGACAGGTAGAAATGATAAGATTTTTTTCTCCACCCTGGAAACTTTTCTGGTGTCCTGATGTGCTGTAGCTAACAGGAAGGGAAAGGAAACAGGGTAAGACAGGAATAAAAATGACTAGGGATTGGACATATTTAATATTTCATTTTTCGGACTAAAAATGATTAACATCAAACATCCTTCTTCGGTGGAAGTCTCATAATGAATAGTTCCAACTTCCGCCCGATGATAATCGCCGGGGTGAAGCAGTTGTCCACCTATAAAGCAGGTTCCTTCTAACACATAAAATTCTTCGGGAGCAGTATGCTTATGAGGCGCATAACGGCTGTTTGGCGCCATACGCGCAAGCGCCGTCATTCGTCCTTGATTTTTATCGAAAGAAAGTGGCTTCAGCAAGATCCCAGGCAAAATTTCCTTCCAGAGATCATTGGTCGATCGGACGAAGGTTAACCCCTTATCTTCCAATTGTTCAACGGGCTCGGATGTTTTCACATGTTGATTGGGCTTTCGCTCTGATGCGATTCGCTCCAACAACCTTGCGCGAACCGAAGATGGTGGTGCCACGGGCGTCACCGAAGTGCCAAGTAAACCTGCAACGTTCTGGAAGTCTTTGAGAGCCTGACAGGTTGCACAGCCTTCGGCCACGAGCTTCTCAAACGTTTCCTTTTCCTGCCCTTCAAGAACGCCCAATGCGTACAATGCAGCCTGTTCCAAGACTTCATCGCTAGGTTTTTGTGGCATCATGAAAGAAGCCCCTCTTTGAGAGGACCAAGTAGATGACGTAATTTTACCATTCCCAATCGAATTCGGGTTTTCACAGTGCCAAGTGGTTCACAAATCTGCATAGCAATTTCACTCTGACTCAACCCTCCAAAATACGCCAATACGATGACTTCCCGCTGTTCCTCGGGCAAGGATGAAAGGGCCTGTCGAACAAATCGATACTGTTCCAAATAAACACAACTTTGCTCAGGATCACTTTTTGTGGCTTCCTTAGAAACACCATCAAGTGGTTCACGAGCTTCTCGATCTTTTCTTCCTACCCGTAGGCGATCGATTGCACGACTGCGAGTCAACACAGCTAACCAAACCATTGGATTTCCTCTATCCTGGTCAAACTGAGCAGCTTGTTTCCAAACCTGCAGAAAGACATCCATCGTGACTTCCTCTGCCATAGTTGTATCACCTAGCACACGGAAGGCTAAACCATACACATGCGACACAGTTTTATCATAGAGGTCCCCCAATGCCGCTTCCTCACCGCGAGCGGTTCGGCTAATCAGTCCTATTAATTCCCGATCAGACGCATTAAAATTCATACTCTTTTGAGAGTCCGAAAATTCTGACACTCCGTCACATTCTGTAGTACGAGTCTCGTCCAACATTTGGATTCATTATTCAGGGAAAAATTTTCTCAATTTATCACATCAGAGATTTTGGCTCAAAAAAATTCCAAAAAAGAGATCCAATTGGAACGGTTATCCCGTAAAGCTTTATAAATCATCCACACTGGCCAGGTGAGGGTTCAGTTAAACCCATATGAAAGGAGAGAGAATCCATGCCTAATCCTCACATGCGTAAAATTACCGTATGGAAAGGTCCTAAAAACCATATAAATTAGGTGCTGAATGCCCTATTAGTCAGGGATAAAAGGACACCATTTTTTTATTAATGTATAAAAAATGGATTGGTCTTGTACGAACTTTAATCCGCCTCAAAGGAGATTTCATGGGACGCACGACACTTCATAAATTTCTGACTCTCTTTATTTCAACAGTCATGGCCGTTCCGGCTTTTGGGGCCAGCCACCGTGAAGCACCGCTCATCGCCCTCGACCCAGCCGCTGACAACACAGATGTGTATGCCTTCCGAAGTTGGGAAGATCCAGACAAGGTCGTATTCATTCTCAACACAATACCCGGTCAGGATCCTGCGGATGGACCGAATTACTTTGCGTTTGATGACAACGTTCTCTACGAATTTCACATTGACAACAATAAGGATGGAAAAGCCGAAGATATTGTCTATCAGTTCAGATTTAAGACCGAAACCCGACCAGCGCTCGGATCATTGAACTTTCCTCTACCCTTTGTAGGAAATCCCAACATTGCAGCCTCTGGCCTTCAAGGGATTACGGCACTAGATGGCCCCGGGTCGGAAGGACTGACTCGACGGCAAACATATACCGTCACCGAGGTTCGGGGGAAAAAACAGAAAAACCTCTTTAAAGGTCAAACGTTGGTAGCAGTCCCATCCAATGTCGGGCCAGCGACCATGCCAAACTATGAGGACTTGGCTGCTCAAGGCATCTACGAAGATAGCTCTACAGATATTCGTGTCTTTGCAGGTCAGCGTGCCGAAACCTTTTACATTGATTTAGGAGCGGTCTTTGACACGGTGAATTTACGACGCCCGGTGCCTGCTCTCACCCCAGATGAAGATGCGAATGATGCAGCCAATCCATTCGGGATCAATCGCTTCAGTGGGGTCAATATCAACAGTATTGTATTGGAAATTCCGATTTCGCATGTGACCGTGGATGGCCAACCATCAGACTCGACCACCAATCCACTGATTGGGATGTATGCGTCAACCAGTAAACCTAAAGTTACCATGCTAAACAATGATGGCAAGAAAAAAGGGGCTGGCAAGTTTGTGCAGGTCTCCCGGCTAGCCAACCCATTGGTGAATGAGCTGATAATTGATACACCAACCAAAGATCAATGGAATGCGTCTGAGCCTGAGGACGAAGCGCAATTTCAAGAATTTTTTAAGGCACCTTCGTTGGCGACTGCGTTGAACTTGATCTTTGGGTTACCGGTTCCCGCCACTCCCAGAACGGATCTCATGCAAGTTTTCCTGAAATA
>JBFJON010000060.1:0-6886 GCA_041617575.1 Nitrospirales bacterium
ATGCGAGAAATGTAGTAGACCGACGCATCGAAGGTCCAATAGTTTTGGATGAGCCATAAGAACGAATAGCCTAAGGGAACACCAATGGTGGTTCCAACCAATCCAATGACCAACCCATTGAGCATGAAAATTTGCATAATCGATTGAGGTGTCGCACCCATGGCTTTGAGAATGGCGATTTCCCGTTGTTTTTCATTCACGATCATCGTCAAGGTTCCAACGATATTAAACGAGGCCACCAGGGTGATCAGCACCAAGAGCAAAAACATCATGGTTTTTTCTAATTTTAACGCGGAAAACAAATTACTATTCAGTTGCATCCAATCCCGGACCATAAAGTGCAGGCCGAGGGTGGCTTCCAGTCGTTGGGCAATGTTTTGCGCTAAAAAGACGTCTTTCACTTTTACCTGAATACCTGTCACCGTGTTGGCAAGCCCAAAGAATTTTTGAGCTTCTTCCAAGCTGATGTAGGAGAGGGATGAGTCATATTCGAACATACCAGATTCGAAAATGCCCACTACGGTAAAAGGCCGTATTTTTGGAGTCATGGTGAATGATTTGATCGGGCCAACCGGCGAAACCACGTTGATGGAATCACCGATAAAGACACCCAGCCGCATCGACAGTTCTTTCCCGAGAATAATGCCTGGTTGATTGGCTGATGGCGAAGGGGCTTGTCCGGAAAGTGAACGCTCACTTTCTGATAAAACCAACGACGGATCTTTCAGGCCTGCCAAATCTCCGAATTTTATATTGGCTTGTAAATCCGTGACTTGAACTTCTTGTTCGGTTTGAATTCCTCGTAAGATCACCCCTTGCACGCTGCTTTTTGAAGTGATAAGGACTTGTTTGAAAATAAACGGTGCAGCGGCTATCACGTCCGGAACGGCTTCAATTTGTTGAACCACATCCGTGTAGCTTTTCATGTCATTCGTTCCGCGTTCCTGCACGATGATGTGCGCGGTAGTGCCGAGAATCTTGGACTGTAGATCTTCTTTGAACCCGGTCATGATGCCAAGAGTGCCAATCAAGGCAGCCACGCCTAAAGTAATCCCAGCGATAGAGATGAATGTATTAAGCGAGATCGTGCGTTGTCTGCGCTTGGCCCGCAAGTACCGCAGGCCGACGATCATTTCATAGGGCAAGGTCACGAGGGGTGGTCCGGTCGCAATTGCGGAAAGAGAATGACATCTCGGATGGAGGCTTGGTTGGTCAAAAGCATGACCAGTCGGTCGATGCCGATGCCTTCACCGGCCGTGGGTGGCATGCCATATTCCAATGCGCGAATGAAATCTTCATCCAGAAAATGCGCTTCTTCATCGCCAGCGTCGCGAAGGGCTACTTGGGCTGCAAATCGTTGACGTTGGTCGATAGGGTCGTTTAACTCGGAAAAGCCGTTGGCAAGTTCCCGTCCACCAATGAACAGTTCAAACCGGTCAGTGAGGGCTGGATTCGTTTCTTTTTTGCGTGCCAACGGAGAAATTTCAAGGGGAAAATCAGTAATGAATGTAGGTTGGATGAGGGTGGGTTCAACCGTTTCTTCAAAAAGGGCAACCAGGATATCGATATGGCTGGCATTGTGTGGCACGGCCACCTCCAATGACTTGGCCGCCTTTATCGCTTGAACGTGATCTGAGAGAATAGCCTTTTCCAACTTTCCCACCTCCACAATGGCCTCGAAATAGGAGAGACGTGGCCAGGGGGGAGCCAGATTGATCTGTTGCCCCTGGTAATCCACCGTTGCGTTACCGCAGACCTCCAGGCTTAATTGATGGAACAGTTGTTCTGTGAGGTCCATCAAATCATGATAATCAGCATAGGCCTGATAAAATTCCAGCATCGTAAATTCTGGATTATGAATGGTAGAAATACCCTCATTTCTAAAATTGCGATTGATTTCGAAAACCCGCCGAAATCCGCCAACGATGAGGCGTTTGAGATAGAGTTCCGGGGCCACGCGTAAATACAGTTTGACATCCAAGGTATTGTGGTGAGTGACGAAGGGTCTGGCTGTGGCGCCTCCGGGGATGGGATGCATCATCGGCGTTTCCACTTCAAGAAATCCCCGTTCGGTCAGAAAGGTCCGGATAGTGGTAATGATGTGGCTGCGGGTGCGAAACACCTGCTGAACCGTGGGATTGGCAATCAGGTCCACATAGCGTTGGCGATAGCGGGTTTCGATATCTGTTAGCCCATGCCATTTTTCCGGAAGCGGACGTAAACCTTTGGTGAGAAAAGTCAAAGTTTGTACTTCGACAGTGAGTTCGTCAGTTTTCGTCCTGAAGAGTTGCCCTTCAACACCGATCCAATCACCCAAGTCCAAGGATTGGCAGAGTTCATACGCCTGGTCTCCAAGCACATCCTTCTTCAGATAGACTTGCAGGTGATAGCCGTCTTCCTGCAATCCAGCAAAAGCCGCTTTTCCAAAACGGCGCATCGCGATTATGCGCCCAGCGACTTTGCATGAAATGGGTGTGGCTTCTAATTCTTCCTTTGACAAGGATGAATAGGTCTGTAAAAGTGTGCCGAGTGTGTGGGTGGTCGAAAAGCTTGTGCCAAAAGGCCGAATGCCTTTGTCTTGAAGCACCTGAAGTTTTTCTAGGCGCTGTTGTTGTTGTTCGTTCAGTTCATCCATGTCGTATCAAGAATTCTACGGCTAACAGGAGAAGCAGTAGGTGGTTTTAGAGTTGCTGATGTACGGTGCGATGTTCAGATTCAACATGAAGCGTGAATATTCTCTACCCTATGGGGCTGCGCTTTGAGTGGTCTTTGACGCTTTCATCGTGAGGTAGGCTTCAATAAATGGATCTAATGCGCCATCCATGACCGCGGCCAGATTGCCCGACTCATGATCGGTGCGATGATCTTTCACCATCTGGTAGGGTTGAAACACATAGGATCTGATCTGACTCCCCCAGGAGATATCCTTTTTTTCACCAACGATATTTTGAAACTCCGCGTCCTTCTTCTGCTGCTCGACTTCATACAGCTTGGCTTTCATCACGCGCATGGCCCCGATGCGATTTTGTAACTGCGAGCGCTCATTCTGGCATTGGACCACAATGCCGGTGGGAAGGTGGGTCATACGAATGGCCGTTTCAACTTTGTTGACATTTTGTCCACCGGCGCCGCCGGCTCGGAAGGTATCGATTCGTAAATCTTTGTCATCAATGACGATATCAATGTCATCGTCTAGCTCGGGGTATACCCCGACAGCAGCAAAAGATGTATGGCGTCGTTTGTTGGCATCAAATGGTGAAATGCGCACCAGACGGTGGACCCCCGCTTCTGCCCGTAAATAGCCATAAGCCAGGGGTCCGGCAATGCCTAACGTAGCGCTTTTAATGCCGGCCTCATCGCCGGGTTGCAAATCAATCGTCTCAACTTTGAAGTCGCGTTCTTGTGCCCATCGAACATACATGCGCATCAGCATTTGGGCCCAGTCTTGAGATTCGGTTCCACCAGCGCCTGGATTGATGGTGAGGATGGCGTTGCGATGATCATGTTCATCGGATAAAAGTTTCTCAAGCCGCCAGGCTTCAAGCGAAGATTCAATCGTTTGAATGCCGTGCTTCCATTCGGCTTCCAGTTCCGGGTCACCCTGCTGTCCAATCAGGTCCAGAATGGCTAAGAGATCATCCCGTTGTTGTTCCAGTTCTTGTAGGCGACGGAGCTGATTTTCAATCTCAGCTTGACGTTGTCCCACCTTAGCCGCATGGCGGGGATCATTCCAAAAATCTGGCTGGGAGGTCTCTTGCTGGATTTCGTCGAGTTCAGATGTCAGGCGAGGGAGGTCAAAGATACCTCCGAAAATCTAGGATATGGGCGTTGATGTTGTCCATGCGACTACGAATGTCTTCGAGCATGCGTCGTGTTCCTCTCGTTATGTTGTGTGTGAAGAAATTTCGCGCTCTTTTTGATTCGATGTCATTATGCGACACCCTATAAAAAACAGTCCCGTCAGTATAACACAACCCCAACTAAAGACATCCCCATACTGCGTATAAAATGTGGGTGTTGATGTGCGTAGTGGGATTGAGCCAATCAAAGCTTGTTGGGTGAAAATTGGTGTCTCTGTCAGGATGCGTCCATCAGGATGTATGAAACCAGAAATGCCGGTGTTGGCGGCACGAGCAACGGCCAAATGATTTTCAACGGCACGAAATACCCCCATAGAAAAATGTTGATAGGGTGCGGCTGAGTTGCCGAACCAGGCATCATTGGTCAGGGTGACAAGAAAATTGGCGCCTTCCTTGGCCATCCGTCGCACGAGATCGGGAAAAATAATTTCGAAGCAAATGGGAACGGCGAATGAAGACTGAACCTTTTCGGAGGAATCAGGAAGTAGGAGTGTCATCGGACCGTGGCCTGGCTTGAAATCGCCAATGCCCACTACGAGTTTTTCAAGGAAGAACAATATTGATTTTAATGGAATGTACTCTCCAAATGGGACGAGATGTCGTTTGTCATAGCGTCCGGTCATCAATTTTTCTGGAGACAACATGTATGCGCTATTGAGTAAATATGGGCTGCCCTCTGGCTCGAAGCGAAGGGTAGGACTCCCAAAGAGTAAAGGACTTTGGCTCTCTCGAAGAACAGAGAGAATAAGTTTTTGGTAAGCGCGCTCTTTTTCAAAGAAAAAGGGTGTGGCAGCCTCGGGCCAGATGAGCAGGTCGAGGTTCTTCCCGGTTTGCTGGCTGAGGGAGGTATAGAGGGAAAGGGTCTCATCTATGTAAGCCGTATCCCATTTTTTATCTTGTGAAATATTGGGCTGGACAAGTCCGATGGACAGCGATCTGGCCGATCTATCCAATATCGCTTGTTGGTTGACCTGCCAATGGCCATAGACGAGAGCCGCACTCACGATCACGAAAAAACTCAGAGCAGATTGCCAGGGAAAGGAACTTGAGAACTCGTCCTTCCTGCGCCAAATCCATTTCAAAAGTGACGTCATCGTGACATTGCCCATAACGACTAAAAAGGACACACCATACACGCCCGTCATATCGGAGAGTTGAATGATAGGGAGCCATTGATATTGCGAATAGCCAAGTAGGATCCAGGGGAATCCGCTCAAGGCATAGGTCCGGAGATATTCCAGTGAGACCCATAGGGAAGGTCCTCCTAGCCAAAGCCAGCTAGGATATCCATGATGCAATCGAGCGTAGCCCCAAGCGTAGGCTCCAACAAAAAGCCCCAGATAGGTCGTCAAAAGAAGCATCAAGAGGGCACTTACCTCAAAAGGCACTTGCCCATACTGATTCATGGCTGTGATGACCCAAGGAATGGTTCCAGTAAAGGCGATGGTTCCCGCTAGCCAGCCGTAGCGGAAGGCGTTCTTTGGTTCAGCTTTTTCAATGATCAAATGCAGCGGGACAAGGACAATCCAGGCCAGCCATCCAAGATCAAAGTCTGGAAAACAGAGCGGATACAGCAGCCCGGTCAGGCCGACGGCAAGAAGGCGTGTGAGAGTGGTAAGCTGCACAACCAGAGACTATTAACGAACTCCAGACCAGCGGCAAGAAGGGTTACGAGGAGGATATGTTGGCCCGGGAGAGTCGAGGGTTGACCTGAGGGTTTCTCAAACCGCTTTCTGCACAAAGCCTGATCGGAGACAGCGCGTACAAACTTTTATTCTTTTGGCCGCACCTTTTATCAGGGCACGAACGGTTCGAAGGTTTGGGCGAAACACCCGTTTGGTGCGGTTATTGGCATGACTGACATTATTTCCCACTAACCGATGTTTTCCGCACACTTCACACGAGAGGGCCATGAGATGCTCCCTAAGAAATTTGTTCGATGGTTTTAGATTAGCTCCTGCTGTGTTATCACAAGTGGTATTGTACACACAAGTCGAGAGAAAGAAAAGAATTTCGCCGGTGGCTTCGTATTTTTGATGAACGTATCAGTTAATGAAGAACCTGCTTGATCGATGCCTGAGTTTCAGTATTACGTGATTATTCACATCATCTGTTAGTCGACCATTTCGTTACTCGCCATGGTGACTCAATCCCCTCTCTGGAGTACCCCCATTCAATTTGCCAAAGGGGTGGGGCCACGCCGGGCTCGCTTATTGGAAAAATTAGGTATTTTGACTGTAGAAGATGCCTTTTGGTTTGTGCCTTGGCGTTACGATAACCGTTTGGAAGTCCTTCCAATCGGGAATCTCTTGCCCGGGATGAAGGCGACCATTAAAGGGCTGGTTGAGCGTTGTCGGATCAATACGACCTCTCGTCGCCGGCTCGTGGTGGTGACGATTACGGTTCGTGATGAAACGGGGGTGATCGAATGCGTGTTTTTTAATCAGCCGTATCTTGAGAAAACCTTTGCTGGAGGGGTAGCTCTACTTTTGACTGGAACTGTTGCTCCTAATCCAATGGGGAGTCCTCGCCTGGTGATGAAAGGCCCTGAGTATGAAGTTCTGGATGGTGACAATTCCGAAGGGCGAGCGGAAGGCCAAATTATTCCGATTTATCATGAAACCAATGGATTGAGCTCTAAGCAGATTCGCCGGATGATCCAATCCATATTCAAACATTATGCGCATCAACTCCACGAGATCTTGCCGGTCTATTTGCGAAAGCCATTAGGGTTCCCGACGCTACCTGAGGCCTTGCCTGTCTTGCATTGTCCCGATCAGAACCAGTCCATCGCACTTTTGAACCAACAGACGACTCCGGAACATCAGCGGTTAGCCTTTGAGGAATTGTTGCTTTTGCAACTAGCTCTTGCCATGAAGCGTCGTCGCCAGGTGGAGGCGATAACTGGCATTGCCTTTTCAGTTCCAAATGCGCGGCTCGAGCGACTCAAGAAGGTCTTGCCGTTTTCTTTAACCCCAGCGCAGGAACGGGTCATTCATGAGATTTTCCAGGATATGAGTCGATCG
>JBFJON010000061.1:0-6882 GCA_041617575.1 Nitrospirales bacterium
GTGAGGAATCATTGCGATTCTTAAGAGTTTTTACTGGTACACCTTATTCTAGCCATGGCCGATAGGCACCCTAATCTTTCCTACCAAATCACTCTGATACAAAGAAACCTTACTGAAAACCATTTGAAAAAAGAGACACCTGTTGCATTCCTACAACAGATCTTATCCTCGGTTTGTAGTTTCATTCGAAAACACCAACTTTTTTCATTCACGGTATTAGTATAACTTTTGCATTTTGTCCTCAAAACGTTTTCAATTTAGCTATATTAAATGCACCAACAGCAAACGATCTCTAAGTCAGGTTTTTTCTCAGGTATTGGCCTCCATTCGGGAAAGGCGACTTCTATCGCCATTCACCCTGCTCCAACCAATACTGGGATCATCTTCGTCAAGCAGGAGGGCGATCACGTTTTGTCCTGTCCTGCTACCATTCAATATTTAGGACAAACCGATCACTGTACAACACTGCAGGCAGCCGACTTCCAGATTCAAACAGTTGAACACATCTTGGCTGCCTTGGCTGGGCTTGAAATTGATAATGCCTATATCGAAGTACAAGGGAACGAAATTCCGGCAGCCGATGGAAGCGCTGCCCCCTTAGTGGAACTTCTAAAAAAATGTGGACGAACTCCCCAAGGAGAACCAGGTAGTTACATTAAAATTGTGCAGCCGATTCATGTGCAAGACGAGCAGAGAGCGATCGCCGTGTTCCCCTCAGCACTCCCTCGTATCAGTTATGCTATCGAATTCCCGCATCCGTTGATTCAACAACAAGACTACGAACATTCCTGTACGCCACCAGAATTCACCAGAAACATTGCTGCAGCTCGCACCTTTGCCTTTCGACAAGAAATCGAGTTTCTCTGGTCACGTGGCCTAGGATTGGGCGGATCTCTTTATAATACCGTGGTCTTTTCCGAGTCAGGGTTAGTCAATGAAGAGGAATTACGATTCACGAACGAATGTGTTCGTCATAAGGTCCTGGATTTGATTGGAGACCTTTCTCTCTTAGGCTTCCCGGTCATAGGACATTTTGAGGCAAAACGAGCCGGGCATCTACTCCATACGCAGCTCGTCCAAGCCATTCTGGATAACCCAGACAAATGGATATTATTAAATGGGGGAAAAACTAATAAATCTCGTATCCTCAATAGAACGGCTTCCACGCCGGCCCCCACGTACCTACCGGAGCTACAACCAGCATTTCTTTCTGTCTAAGTCGCTCTGCCAATTTCCAACGGGTTCATTTCAGTTACAAGCCTGTTCCCTGAAACATGCGCAAATGGGTTTTCTTTACTTTGCCCTCAGCTAGCTGCCATGGTACCGTCCTACTGTCCCATGAATTTGCCATGTCACCAGCATAGAGCTATCAGACCCACAGTCAACAGATGGACTTGGATGGGTTTCTGTGCCTACCTCTTACTATCAGGAACAGCAATCAGTGGGACCCCAATCGAACAAGACCCCAAAGGATTTTTTGGTATCACTTGGGGAGAGCCTCTTACCAATCGGAAAAACCTTAAAGAAATTGATTCATCCAATTCTCAAAAAATTTATACCCTCATCCAAGGGAATCCTTACGTCGAAGGTATTCCCATGGAGTCGGTCAAACTGTATGGCTTGGAGGATAAATATGCACGAGCCCTGTTTCGCTATCAGGGAGCGTCAACGCACAAATCCTTGTTGCAGTATTTAGAAGCCCAATTTGGGAAAACCGATCGGTCGTATGGAACCATGATGCGGGGGCTCAATCAGCAATACACGTGGCGAGGACCTGAAACAGAGATCACTATCACGTACCATGGCTTCCGGGAACGAGGATTCCTCACGGCCGAAAGCCGAATATTGGCTCCGTTGTTTCTAAATGTCCACAGCGACCATTCCTTTTAACCCGCGCGCACAAAATAGGCCGGGATTCGTCCCAGCAGCCGAGCTCTTGCGTACTGCATCCTGAAAGGTGCCACTATCTCTTGCCGCATCCGGAGGGGGGCACCCTATCGTTTGGTTCGTCTCGAAGTGCCTTTTGTGTGGAGCAAACACAAGGCTGAGTAGAGACGGCTACACTATTCGGGCCGCATGTCACATCCCTAATCCTCTTCATTTCGCCTATCGACGCCTGCCGCCCGGCCCTCAGGTCGGACCCTTTTGTCAATTAGCGGACCCTGTCTGAGCGGAGCGAGTTGGTCCACTCTTCCGTATTTTGCGTCAGTCCCATCCTATGAGGCCGGACGAGGTGTCAATGGTTTTGGCTACTTTTGCCGTAACAAAAGTGGCTTGGCTGCCTGGCCGAAACCCGGCAAAAATAATTATTGCTACCTTACTGTTCCTCGCCTTATTGGTTTGCTGAGGCCAGAAGGTCCCTGGCTTCTAATACCTTTTTAACCACCATTTCCACATTCTCTTTATCTACAAATGGGGACAGGATAAACGATTTCAGGGCGACAATAGGTTCTCCATAGTCTGTTTTTCGATAACAATCCGTTAACGACAGCATCACCCCACGCCCAGCCATGCCTTCTTGATGCACGAAATCAAAAATTTTCCGGTTATACGCATTGTGTTTCAGGAGCTTGTCCCGAAACTTCGGGTCATGCATTTCTTTTTCTTTGATCTGAAAAGTATCCACGCCATCGGGATAGGCGCGAAATAACGTGACAGTTCCAAAATTGTCCCGGTTAAGCACCGTCGTACAGGCATGACTTTCTAAGTGTTCCCGTAGGAGCTGCGCCATTTCAACAATATGACCAATAATGACGCGCAGGCCTTCCTTACCAAAGAGTTTTAAATTCGCTAACGCCGCCATGGTGCCCGTCCCCGACCGTGAGGTTTCAAGCGTATACATACCCGGACGATGTTCTCCAAATTGATAGAGATATGGCATTTGTTCTTGGGGCCGCCGAAGTCGTGTGAGGTCCACTTGCTCTTTCACCAACAGCAAACTGGAAATGTAGGGGGCAAATCCCGGTTTGTGAAAATCAATGCCGATGGAATCGGCACGGGAGAGATATTGAATATGGTGGCAGGCTCCTGCTAACGCACGCAAGGTACGGGGACGAAAGCCCAAGGGGTTACCTTCAAAGGGATAGTCTGTAAACACCGACCAGGCCCACCCAATGACCGCATCGGCATGAATGTGCGGTACGTAGGATAATTGATGCTCTCGGACTAATTCGTCTCGTAGCGTGGTAATGGCTTGAATATCGTCAAGCCCAAAGGCATCGGTGGTCCCAAGCGTGACAATAATCCCCCCAATTTTTTGACCGGATTGCAGGGCTTGAGATGCACGTTCTCGAAGGACATCCACATCCATAGCATTCAGCCCTGTCGTACGAATCGTAACAAGATTTTTGGCTCCCAACCCTAACCAGCCGGCAATGTTATATCGACAGTAATGACTGCCGTCACTGGCGAACACGACAGCATCTTCACGGATCCCATGCTCCATGGAGCCAGACAACGCTTTTTCCAAACCTAATTTCATGCCATAAAGCGTGGTACCTGTCCCTCCAAAGGTAAAGACACCACCGGCCCGCTCCGGATCATAGCCCAATAGCGCAGATAGCATGGTCACCACTTCGACTTCCGCCAGCGCGACCCGATGGCTATATTCATCCCAGGCTAAGTTGGGGTTATAGAGCGAGGAAAGCAACACTCCAATGAGGGAGGAAATCGTGACAGGTGGAACGACATTTTGTTGTGTGCGAGGATGGCCCCACAAGGTTAAGCCTTCACAATATTCGACTAGCTCTTGGGTTACCTCCTCTACGCTCTTGCCTTCTTCAGCTAATCGAACCTTCTTAGCAGCCCCATAATCTAGCTCTTTGCGTTCACCTAAGATAGGCCGTTCACTTTTCAACGTATCAACCGCATCGATAGCCCGCATCAGGCTATGAACAAAATATGAATCATGCACGCGATCAGAAACCGGTTTAGGAAAAGCTGTCCGAATCGTGTCTAAAAGTTTTCTGTACGGAGCTGCCATTAGTTCAGACTCCTTTCACAAAATGAAGAGAAAGCATGGGTCCAGCCCTCTACACCATTCATCCACTTCTGACACTTGACTCTCCAACTTGATCCAGCGCACCATGAGACGGTTTTCTCAATGTATTTTACCGCACACTTTGCCTTAAAGGGATTCGATGTCCAAGACCCTTCGCCCAGACCTATTTTCCGTGAATCCGAACCTCGACCTTTCGGTTCACAATGTCGGATTAGGGCGGCACAAAGTGATCATTGCCGATCACTTCTATCTCTACCCCGACGACATCCTCCACACAGCCTTGGAACTGCCCTATACAGATCGGTTCGAAATTGTGGGGAATTTCCCAGGCGTACGGGCAAGCCTGAACGTGAACACCCAGCCCTTAATCGACCATTTAAGCCAGATGTGGGGATGCATGCTGTCCCCATTTTTCTCACCTCAGCCGGTCGTATTTCAAGGTATCAAGATGCAAGATTTCCGTTTAAACGTGGGGCAACGTCAACCGCATATCGATCAAGATGTGACAGCCATGGTGTATCTCAACCCCGAAGGATTTTGTAAGGGTGGGACAGGGCTCTATCGCCATCGACCAACGGAACTCGAACGGTTGCCGATTATGCCGGATGTCACCATCCGACAATTAGCCGATCAACTGGAATTGAGTGATGAATTTCTTGCTAGCCCCGAGGGGTATGAAAACTTTCAGAATAGTATGATCTTCAACCCACTGTTTGCCTGTCGGGACAATCGATATATCAATGATGGCAATGCTTATTGGGAATTACTCATGCTCATTGACATGCAACCTAATCGTCTCATAATGTTTGACGGTCGTTGTTTTCATTCACAGTACATCCAGCCTGGCGACTACGATCAGGCCTTTCGGGTCAACCAGGTCCTGTATCTCCGCCAGGAAACCCAGTATTCCTCACTTTCCAGATAAGTTTGCTGCCGTCCTTACGTTCCACTCTCAGTTCCTTGCAGGTAAGTCGTTTCCTGATATCTTCCCGTCACAAAGAGAAACAGACATGCGACAACAAACATCACACCCGCAAAGAACCAATAATATTCAGGCCCTGTCAGCGCCACCGAGCCATCCGGGTTTTGAATCCAAAAATTCACCAACGCGGTGAATCCATTCCCAACAGAAACTGATAATAAAAAGAGTCCCATGATGAGTGACTTAAGTTTGAGAGGGGCTTGGGTATAGGAAAACTCCAGACAGGTAATTGACACCATCACTTCGGCAGCCGTAATCACGACAAACGCCAACAATTGCCAGGCAATCGGTGGCGTTTGCCCTTGGGCAATGAGTTGTTCAATATACGCCGAAATCATAAACGCTCCCACCGTCATGAAAAACCCTATCGACATTTTTCGTAATGCCGTCAATTCCATGCATCGACTCATAAAGGGGTAGATCACGTACACGAATAAAGGTATGAATACGAGGATGAGGATCGGGTTAATCGCCTGAATTTGCGAAGGTAGCCACTCGATCCCCATCCAATTGCGGTTCATGTGCTGAGCTTGGAGCACCCATGCGGAAGACGTTTGATCAAACAACGACCAAAAGGGCACGACAAATAGGTAGACACCAACAAGTTTAAGAATTCCTTGTCTAGTTTTGGGATTTTTTAATTCTTGAATGACTTCTAATTTACCAGGAGGGACATGTGCATATTGTTGTCGTCCGGACCAGAAAATCAGTGTCGCAAGAAACATCAAGATGCCAGGAACACCAAAGGCCCATCCCGGACCATAATGCTCCAATAAAAGAGGGGTCACCATCATTGAACAAAACGCTCCTACATTGATGGCGAAATAAAACCATGAGAACGCTCTGGGGAGAAGTTGCCGATTCATGGGACCAAACTGATCCCCAAGATTTGCAGATACACAGGGCTTAATCCCACCAGATCCGATTGCAATCAACGTCAGCCCTATCAATAATCCTAGACGGGAATGATCGAGCGCCAACGCCACATGGCCTGCACAATACACCAGAGAAAGGATAATAATAGTTTTATATTTTCCCCATAATGCATCGGCCAATATGGCTCCGACAAAGGGGAAAAAATAGACTGAAGATAAAAACCAATGGAAATATTTCTTTGCTTCAGCTTCCCCCATGGGATTAAGTTCACCTTGAGTATTCATGAGCATGCTGGTCATAAACACCACGAGTATCGCCCGCATCCCATAGTAGCTGAATCGTTCCGCTCCCTCATTGGCGACTAAATGAAACACGCCAGGGGGCATGGTAGAAGTCGCCAACGGTTTCGTACGAAATTCTTGTTTAGGCATAGCTGGTTTTTGTTTGAGAGAGTAAATGATTAGGTGAGTAATTGAGGGCCAAAGTCTCCAGTTCTATTCACAGCACACCCAAACGACCGTTTCATCGAAGGCAATAACGCTCCAGCGTTTGAACCGCAATGGAATTCTACAATAAGCCCTTCCTTGTACTATTTGTTTTCGTCTCTTTAACTTTAGAAGTGAACCGTTTCAGTATGGGCCTCGTTCATGCTGAAGAAACCGCCGTCACCATGCTCGACACTATCCTTGTGACCGGAACCGCCAATCCTACTCGACTCTCTCGCTCCACTCAAAGCATTACTATAATAGAACGCGAGCAATACGCACCGCTCCAGCCGAATCGTATACCCAGCATCCTTCAACAGGTACCCGGCTTACATATTGATGAAATGGGAGGGCGAGGTGGAATCAGTTCCCTATATTTGCGAGGGGCAGATCCCAATTTCACCCTGATCATGTTGGATGGCATTCCCTTGAATGACTCAACCAATCAACGAGGAGGATCAGTTGACCTATCAACTATCCCCATTGACCAAATCGAACGTGTCGAAATCGTTCGAGGCCCCCTATCGGCCTATTATGGA
>JBFJON010000062.1:0-6826 GCA_041617575.1 Nitrospirales bacterium
AACTTTTCTGAAGATTCTTGGCGATAACTTTGTGCGAAGCCTGTGCCTGACTTTCCGCCATGAGCTATACTAGACCCGCACTGATCGCATTGCAGCGAACTGAAAAACAGAATAATTCACCAATTGAGAAATACCTATCATGCGACATCCAAAAAAAGAAGTTGGCGTCAAACGTCACTTCACGGACTTTTTTTACCAATAAGCGTTCGCTAAGACTGATTATCATGCATTCGCAGAAAGTTACCAAGATCATGCTTGTTGGGAGAGTGCTCTCTAATTCTCTGCTCCCTCCTCAATGGTTACCCGGGTATCTCCTTCTACGATACTTCGATTTTCCTTTAAAAACATCGTGATCCTCCGTCCACTAACCCGAGTTCCTGCTTGCCAAACCACAGGCGATCCTAAAAGAACGATCCTTTCCTCTTGCTTATCATAGAGGGCACGCTTACATGTCGCGCGGCTTTCACCTTTGGCAATTTTGACATGGCCCTTTGCTTCAATAACTCGTATTTCCTTTTTGGAATTTTCTGACGGGAGGTCCCCAACAGAAGAGGGTGTCTGGGCACTTTTTTCTTTGAAATACACGATCATGATATCGGAATGTACCACCAGCTCTTCTTGAATCATTTTCACATTTTCACGAAAAATAGCCTTGTTTTCCTGGCTACTTGCCGTCATTGTATTCGAGGTAATCACCGTTGTAATTTTCTGACTTTCTCCCCACCCAGGAATGGGAAAGAAGACAGTCCCCACGATCACCACCATCCAACGACTGTAGACCCACAGCAAATGTCTTATGGCGAAGACACCTCCGCACGAACATTGTTGAGCAACCGAAATTCATTCTTCTCAACATCTCCAATCAAACCGGTCCCCGTAATCACCAGCCCATCGCCCTGAATGATCACGGAATCTTCCGTGTGAATTTGTCGAACATCTTCCTTCCACGTCAATTTATCTGAAAACACTTGATAGCCTTCCTGAAAGGTCATGACCGTTTTTTTATCTTGACTAACTAAATCAAAATCATTACTTGAGGTGTTCATCACACCCTCTTGGGAGGTAATCACCATTTGCTCTTTTTCAAAAGTCTGGTCGAATAATTTGACCTTCACCGATTGTAGTTTTGCAATATGCTCCTCATCAAAGACTTTAGCCTGATCAGCCGTCACTACCCATTTCGTTGAACCTGATCGCGTTTGGCGGTAGGAAAAACCTTGAATCCAGGCATCCGCACCCTGCTGCTCCTGTAAAGGCACAGAAGCCGTTGCTTGGTTTCTTATTTGCAGATGCGTGACTACTCGATGCCCGATAAAAACTGTCATCACGATAATCGCAATCGTGAGCACACTGCGTACAATGTAGGTTTTCATCGGGCCCAGATATTTACAGAAATGAAAAGCCTAGAGCGCCAAAGACCCAGCAAAAATGATAGCACAGGGCTTATAGCAAGTAAAACAATACTCTAATCTGTATACAAAAAAACCTATGACAACGGAGAGAGGAGAAACAACAAACGACGAAGAATGGACGGTAAGTTACTCTTAGCTTTCCTTTTCTTGAGAATGTGTTGTGGGAGCTTTCGATTGAGATTCTGCAGCCGTTTCGACCAATTCAATAGCAACTAACTTTGCGGCGTCTCCAGGTCGCTGCCTCGTTTTAATGATTCGAGTATAGCCGCCATGACGATCGGGGAACCGTTTGGCTATATCATCAAAGAGCTTGGAGACAGTCTCTTTGGTTCGTAACACTCGTAAAGCACCTCGTCGAGCGTGGAGAGTCCCTTGCTTGCCAAGGGTGATAAGCCTATCTGTGATTCCACGCAATTCTTTAGCTTTGGCCTCCGTGGTTTCAATTCGCTCATGCTCCATTAAAGAGGTGGCTAAATTTCGAAACAATGCCAACCGATGCTTCGTATTTCGTCCTAATTGTCTACCTCGTTTTCTATGACGCACAGCAACACCGTCCTTTTCAAAAATTCAGGAATGGGATTCCATTACTTCATGCACTTTGGTCCCTAATTCCAGCCCCATTTCCGCCAAGACTTCTTTAATTTCATTCAAAGATTTTTTTCCGAAGTTCTTTGTCTTCAGCATCTCATTTTCACTTCGTTGGACCAATTCACCAATACTTTTGATATTGGCATTTTTCAAACAATTGGCCGCACGCACCGAGAGTTCTAACTCATTCACACTCCGGAACAAATGCTGATTGATTTGCAATTTGGCCTCATCACTGCTGTCTTCTTGAATTGGTTCACCTGTATCGTCTGAGGGCAGACAAATATCCAAATGGTCACGCAAAATGTTTCCAGCCGCCGTCACCGCTTCTTGTGGAGTAATACTATCATCGGTCCAGACTTCAAGAATTAATCTGTCATAGTCAGTAATTCGGCCAACACGCGCACTTTCGACACTAAAGTTCACCCGTTTAATCGGAGAGAAAACCGAATCGACCGGAATGACTCCAATAGGGAGACCCTCTTCCTTGTTACGTTCAGCCGGAGCATACCCTCGGCCAGGTTTCACAATTAGCTCAATATCTAGCACCGCATCTTTATCCAAAGTAGCAATATGAAGATCGGGGTTTAAAATGGTTACTTCAGAATCAACAGCAAGGTCACCAGCTTTCACTTCTCCAGGGCCCTTCTTCTTCAAGCGAATGGCCTTGGCCTTCTCTGAATATAACCGTAACCGTAAACCCTTAATATTGAGAATCAGAATGGTGACATCTTCTGTTACCCCAGGAATAGTCGAAAACTCGTGATAAACTCCTTCAATCTTGACGGAGGTCACCGCTGCTCCTGGTAGAGAGGAAAGTAGCACTCGGCGTAGTGCACTCCCTATCGTGGTCCCAAACCCTCGTTCAAAGGGTTCGGCAATAAATTTACCATACGTAGCCGAAGCTGTGTCTTTTTCCAATTCCAGCTTCGTGGGCAGTTGGAAATCCTTCATGCTCTTAATCATAAGGATTGCGTCTCCCTTTCTTTATTCCAAGGCCGTGACTATTAATTGCTCCATACGCCCCCTTGTTCGTTTTGGTGGCTCAGGAACGATCCTGTCCGTTTACCGTGAATACAATTCCACAACAACTTGCTCATTGACCAACACATCAATATCTTCTTTGGTGGGAAGAGCTTGAACGGTCCCTTTAAATAAATTGCGTTCCATATCCAACCAGTTGGGCACCCCACGACCCTCAGCAACTTCAAGAGCCGCTTGGACGGGAACAAGTTGTCGGCTTTTCTCTCTCACTTCAACTGAATCTCCCACATTAATTGTCATGGATGGAATGGTCACCTTCCGCCCATTCACTAACAAATGGCCATGATTTACCAACTGCCTGGCCTGTCCGCGTGAGGCAGCAAAACCGAGCCGATAAACCACGTTATCAAGCCGTCGCTCCAAAAGGCTTAACAAATGTTCCCCCGTAACCCCTTTTCGACGGACCGCCATATGGTACGTTTTCAGGAATTGCCGTTCTTGCATACCATAGACACGACGAAGTTTTTGTTTTTCTCTCAGCTGGGTTCCATACTCGGTAGGCCGGGTTCTCCGAGACTGCCCATGTTGCCCAGGCGGATAACTGCGACGCTCGATCGCGCATTTCTCGGACATACACCTTGTGCCTTTGAGAAAAAGCTTTACGCCTTCACGTCGACACAGTCGACACACAGGCCCAGTATATTTGGCCATAGCCGTTCTCCCCCTATCTCAAGACCTTAGACAAATGAAGCTCTTTGCATACCATAATTAGACATTTTAAACCCGCCGCCGCTTTGGAGGCCGACACCCATTATGAGGAATCGGCGTCACATCACGAATCAGAGTCACTCGTAATCCGACAGATTGTAGGGCACGAACAGCGGCTTCTCGTCCAGAACCAGGCCCATTCACATATACATCAACCTGGCGCAATCCATGTTCCATGGCTTTTTTAGCAGCGACCTCCCCAGCACGTGTTGCGGCAAAGGGAGTGCTCTTTCTAGACCCCTTAAATCCTTGACTTCCAGCACTTGCCCAAGATACTGCTCCGCCTGATAAATCCGTAATGGTCACAATGGTATTATTAAAAGAAGCCATAATATGGACAATCCCAACCTGTACGATTTTCCGTTCCTTTTTTTTCCCCTTCTTGACACTCATGTACAGTCCCTTTCGCAAGGTTTATCGTTTAGATTTTCCACCGATTGCACCTCGACGTCCTTTTCTGGTCCTAGAATTTGTTTTTGTCCGTTGCCCCCTGACCGGAAGACCTTTTCGATGTCGAAGCCCACGATACGTTCCAATATCCATTAATCGTTTCACACTCATCGTAACTTCTTTGCGGAGATCACCTTCGACTTCATAGTCCTGATCGATCGTTTCCCGCAATTTAACCACTTCATCATCTTGTAAATCTTTAATCCTCGTGTCGAATGCCACTCCAGCCTTTCGTAATATATCTCGAG
The DNA here is from genome assembly GCA_041617575.1 of Nitrospirales bacterium. Classification (GTDB taxonomy): domain Bacteria; phylum Nitrospirota; class Nitrospiria; order Nitrospirales; family UBA8639; genus Nitrospira_E. Next base: position 4,451 of record JBFJON010000062.1, read on the forward strand.
CACGAGCAGGGCCAATGCCAAAAATATACGTCAAGCCGACATCAACACGTTTTCCAATCGGAAGTTCTACACCTGCAATTCGGGCCATCGCTTATATTCCTTCGTTAAAGACGTTTCTGGCAAATTTCTTATATAACAGAACCCTAGCCTTGACGTTGTTTGTGCCGAGGATTGACACACAACACTCGAACGACACCTTTTCGGCGAATCACACTACACTTGACACAAATAGGCTTTACCGATGATTTAACTTTCACAATATTACCCTCTATTTAAACCGATAAGTAATCCGTCCACGCGTCAGATCATAAGGAGAAAGTTCCACAGTAACCTTATCACCAGGCAAAATTCGAATAAAATGCATCCGCATTTTCCCGGAAATATGGGCCAATATTTTATGACCAGTCTCTAGACGAACTCGAAACATGGCATTCGGCAATGTTTCCGTGACAGCCCCTTGCACCTCAATAATATCTTCTTTTCCCATCAGGAAGGTAACAAGTCTTCTTTCTAGGTACAAGCCGTAAGAACCCGAGGAGGTCCCATGGGCTCAATCGAGATCGTATGTTCAAAGTGAGCCGAAAGCGAGCCGTCACTCGTTACTGCCGTCCACCCATCCTCCAAGACTTTCACCCCAGCTCCTCCCATATTGACCATCGGTTCGATGGCTAGAGCCATTCCGGTTTTCAAACGAGGCCCTTGTCCAGGCTTTCCATAATTAGGAACCTGTGGTTCCTCATGCAACTGGCGACCAATACCGTGCCCAACAAAGTCACGGACGACGGAAAATCCATGCTGTTCGACATGCGTTTGTATGGCAAACGAAATGTCTGACAACCGATTGCCCACGACCGCCTGCTCAAGTCCTTTCGACAAGGCATCTCGGGTTACCTCAATTAACTTACGAATAGGCTGTTGAACTTCCCCCACTGAAACGGTCACCGCGCCATCTCCATAAAAACCTTCCACTATAGCTCCTATGTCCAACCCGATAATATCGCCCTCATTGAGTACTCGTCGAGAAGGGATTCCATGAACGACTTCTTCATTGATTGAGGCACACAGGCTCTTAGGATAATTCCTATAGCCTTTGAACGCTGGGATTCCCCCAAGATCACGGATGTAGGTTTCCGTCAACGAATCTAAATCCAGTGTCGTCATCCCCGGCTTGAGTTCTCGTATTAATATTTTTTGACATTCAGCAACAATTTGACTAGCTCGAGATATCAGTTCAATCTCTTCAGGGGTTTTAAGAATAATCATTCTACTCTTGGCTGAGCCAAAAGAGCCACTAACCGCTCTTGCACGGCAGACACCAAGCCCGCTCCGTCCAATTCGCCGAGAATATTTCGGGTTTTGTAATACTCAACCAATGGAGCCGTTTGCTCTTGATAGACAGCTAAGCGGGATTTAACGGTTTCAGGTTTATCATCATTTCGTTGAATAAGGGAATTGCCACAGACATCACAAATCCCCGCATGTTTTGGCGGAACAGATTCAAGATGATAGACGGCTTTACATTCCGGGCAACTCCGTCTCCCACTAATTCGCCTAATAATTTCATCCTTGGAAAGGGAAAAATACACCACCCGATCTAAACCCTTCCCCGTCGATGCTAAATAGCTTGACAACTGATCAGCCTGCGCCTCGGTTCGCGGAAACCCGTCAAGAAGAAAACCTTTTTGGCATTCCGGAGAAGACAACTTTTCCTCAACCAATCCAACTACAACCTCATCAGGCACCAACTCACCCCGGTTCATGTAGCCTTTCGCTTCTTTGCCCAATGACGTTTCATTTGCCACACCCTCACGAAGCAAATCCCCAGTTGACAACTTAGGAATGTCATACTTCTGTGCAATAAAGTCTGCCTGCGTACCCTTACCCACTCCTGGAGGGCCCAGAAAGATCACTCTCATGCTGCTATCCGCTTCTGCCTTTAATTGACCCTTTGCCCAAAAACCCATCATAATTGCGCATCAGCATGTGATTCTCAATTTGTTGGGCCGTATCAAGACCAACTCCTATCACAATCAACAATGAAGTCCCGCCAAAGTAAAACGGCATATTCAACTTATAAATCAGCAATTCAGGGATAACACAAACAATCGCAAGATAGATGGCCCCAGCGAAAGTAATCCTTGTTAAGACCTTATAAATAAAGTCAGCGGTCTTTTGCCCCGGACGAATGCCAGGAATAAACCCGCCGTTCTTCTTGAGATTGTCGGCGACGTCGACCGGGTTGAAGGTAACCGCCGTGTAGAAGAACGTGAAGAACACGATCATGACGACGTAGATGAAGTTGTAGCGCCAATCCGTCGGCTGCAGCGCGTTGGCGATGTCCTGCATCCACGGCGAGCCGACCATGTTGGCGATCTG
>JBFJON010000063.1:0-6819 GCA_041617575.1 Nitrospirales bacterium
CACCGCTGCCCACGCCTCGGCACTGGGCTGCTCCTGGGCCACCACCTGCCACTGCGCTAACGCCTCCGCCGCCCGGCCCGTCCATTCCGCCACCTGCGCCCACCGCCGCCGCCACTGGAAATCGTCTGGCACCGCCTGCCCCGCACCCTGCGCAATGGCATACGCCTGTTCCAATTCTCCGGTCTCCACATACACCGTGTACGCCAACTCGTAGAGTACAGCCTCATACGGCGGCGCCCCGGCGGCCCACAGACCCGTCAGATAGCGCCCCGCCTCCTGGCCGGCACCGGCTGCTCTTAGCACCTCCACAGCACTCAAGACGGCTGGCGTATCCGTGGCTAACGCCCCCAGCTGGTGCCGCACCGCCACCGCCGCCGCCTTCAATTGTTGCCCCGCCACTAACGCTTGCAGCCCCGCTTGAAACGCCGCTCGCTGTTCCTCGCGCCCCTCGGCCTGCGCCTGCACCGCAAACCACCACACCGCCGCTTGCGTATACGCCCCCTGCCCTAACGCCTGCACCGCACTCTGTTGATACCACGCCTGCCCTTGCGCGTTGGTTCCCAGCATCATGAGCTTCGCCAACACCTGCTCGGCCTCTGCCCACTGTCGATGCGCTAAGCCCACCCGTAACAGCTGTTCCCCCTCGGCGACCGTCTGGACGTCAGCAAGCAGCGCCTGCAGCTGCCTCCGTATTCCCGTGAGCGCGGAGGGGCCGTCTGATTCCAGGGCCTGCTGATGCACTATCTCCAGTAAGGCCCATCGCGCCACGCGTTGTGCGGGGGCGGGCCCCTGCGCCACGACCAACTCCAAGGCCGCCTGGGCGAGCGCTCGGTCCCCCGGCTGTGTGAGCCCCGGCGCGAGTCGCACCACCGCTGCCCACGCCTCGGCACTGGGCTGCTCCTGGGCCACCACCTGCCACTGCGCTAACGCCTCCGCCGCCCGGCCCGTCCATTCCGCCACCTGCGCCCACCGCCGCCGCCACTGGAGATCGTCTGGCACCGCCTGCCCCGCCCCCTGCGCAATGGCATACGCCTGTTCCAATTCTCCCGTCTCCACATACACCGTGTACGCCAACTCGTAAATGTCCGGATCATAGGGACGAAGTTTTTTTTTAGGATCCACATCTTGCCTTCTTTTTGTATCCAAAACAGGTTGTATAAAAAACCAATTCTCTGTTTCATGCCGTTGCCCTGTTCTCAATTCCCCACTGAGATATCGACCCCTATGGGCAATAGCTTTTCTCCATGAAGCATGGAGGTGTTTGGATGATAATGTGGCTAAAATTTTCCCTGATATCCCACGCGACACATGCAGCAATTTATCGACATATTTTTGTGCAAAGGCTCCATTACCAGCAGCCCTTCCTAACTTCACTAAAAATTTCAAGATGACGTCATCCCGCTCAAGATTCCCAAGATATTTCTCTGCTTGCACTAATGCCTTTTGAAGTTGGTTGCCTGCTATCAGAGCCTTGAGTGCTGACAAATAATCTTTTCGTTTGTCTTCGAATGAATGACTCTGCGTACGGGCAAAGAAAAACAGTTCCGCTGCTTGGGTATAGGCCCCTTGCCCTAGCGCGAGCTTGGCCCCCTTCCGAAACCAATCAGCTTGATTGTTCGGATCGGCTTGTGCCAATTGCCGATACACTTGGGTCGCTAATTGCCAATTCTCAGCAAGTAGGGCCGAATCAGCTAAGCTAGAGAGATCTTTTTGCGTCATTGAATGGAGCAATAGCTCTCGTATTCTTGCGGTCATTGTCGACTGCAAATCCCGTTTCTTTTGTTCATTGTCCCCACCTACTAACATCTGCATTTCCATGATTTGTAGATCGATCAACCCTGCGGTTTTTTGTAATACCGGATCACGACTGTTCAAGAGTGGTTGCACCGTCTTTTGCGCATCACTCAAGTCCCCCAGCTCTAATTGTTGTTGCGCAAGTAAGATTCGCCAAGATTCATCTTGTGGATGTTCCTGTTGAATGTTTTTTAAAAAAAACAAACTAATATTATCTGGATGTTCAACATTGGCGACCTGTTGCAATATCCTTTGATTGACGTACATCATCCCCAATACCACAAACGCGCTTATTCCAAGCCCAAGCAGCTTCCAGAAGGGAAACAATCGCTCTTCTGGTTTAACAGATCGAGAAGCATTATCCACAGAAGATTGAAGCAACGTGGTACTGCCCTTCACCAAAACGAAGCATGAGATTTGAGCCCTCGAGTCTTTGTTCAATCAGGGGTGGACCTTCTATGACCTCACACGATGTCACATTTCCGATGACGCTCGTGAGCGGACGATACCCCTTCAACTTCACTTCCACCCCAGTTTGCGTACGATTCCATTTCAGGATGTTTCCGTTTGTGGAAACTAAAAAAGGACGATTTGGTGGCTCGGAGGTCATCACCAGAAATGGGTGGCGGGATGGATCCACATGGACATATCGCTCACTACCATGATCGGCATAGCCAAGAACGCCCCGACTCGTTTCCAAATCGGGGAAGCCCATTGATTGAGAAACTCGAAGCTCCGTTGTATTTGACAGATTCCGCATTTCCCATCCGCCATTGGATCGCGTCACAACCATGTGAGAAAAATCTTTCACCAAATTCACATACTCTGAAGCAAAGATAGGATTCACCGGTTGAGCTAAAGCCCATTGATAGACTTTATGCAATGCGGCCAATGAAGCCTGCTTGCTGGCGGAGTAGGTGTGATAGTAAATATTGATTGGTTTATACCGCCGAGGACGTTCGGTGAGCTGAAAGGTTTCAATGACTTGTTGATAGCCATAAAACGGACCTTTCCATAAATTGGTGTACATATTTTCGTTTTGGTTGGGGGCGTATACCTGTAGATAGGCTCCTTTTTGGATTCCAAGAGGCGCCACGGCAGTCAACGAATGATTCTGCTCGGTGATGGTGGTATCGCCCCCATTCATATTGGCCAACCCACGATCATGTACTAATTTCAGAGCCGCGTCGGAAGGATTACAATCTCCGGTCCATAAAAAGACTTTGGTTGATTTATTCGGCGGCGCTAAGTGCTGATCAATGTAATCAACCGATCCTTCAATTTCTCGTGGAAACTGATCGGGCCCAAACGCATATCCCGGGATGGGAAGATGCGGTTGCTTGACTCCTTGGGTATAGGCTGCCTGCCACGCAAACGGATGAGAATAGGAATGACTGGCAATTTCTACGTGAGGGAGACCAAAGATATTTTTGGCGGCATGCTCTAACCGAGGAGATAATTTTGGATACAATCCCGTTCCACCAATTTCTCCTTCAATAATGGAGACAGTGGTAGGAATGGTGTAGTGCCGAAGAATATCGTCCAACAACATTTCTCCCGCATATTCAACCTCGGAAGAAGGATGTGCGAACTCTACACGGCTGGGAAATCCATCTCCGTCAACATGCGCCAACATGAGTCGACGCCCAAACCGTGTCGTAGTTTCTGGAATGGGAAAGGTTGCCACCTGCAGGGCCCGTTGAAAGAATTGAATGGGATCAAAGACCCACCGATTTCCTTGTTCTTCTGGCAATGCCACAACCGGAAAGGGTCCAAGAGCATATCCTCCCCACCAGGACAACCCCACCGCATCTTGAATACCGTTTTTTCCTTGGACGAGTTGTAACAGGGATGTTCCACCTCGATTGTAAAAAGGGAAGAAGTGTTGTCGATCGGCAAACGGAGGAAATTCCAATCCAATGATCGGATCCAAGCTGCGAACCTGAATTCGTTCAAGGCCACGTGATTGAGCTCCCACATCAATTTCAAACAGCTGAAGAAGATCATTCCGTAAAGGAAAGCCAAATGTCTCCAAAAACACGACTTTTACCTGTTGGAGAATTTGCCGGGAAATCCATCGGTAAAAGGCTTCATCCACTGGAGCTTCCAGTCCTGTCATCCACACCACAATACCCGCATAACGACCGGCTACCGTATTATCAGGAAAGCCTTGACGAATATCCCAATGCTGGGGAACCAACCCGAGATGCTGCAAGGGGAAATCAATAAATCGATGTATTTCACTTAGTGCTATGTCAGGATGTTGTCGGCCATCATAAAGGAGCAACACTTTTCGCGGAATGACTTCAAACGTCCCTACTCCAAGGGCATCCAATTCGGGGGTCGTCACCCAAGGAATGAATCCGAGTTCCTGAATTTTATTGGACACGGCTCGGGCTTCAGCTCTCCGCTCAGGAGGAAGGTAATCAATAACGATTACTGGCAGGTTGTACCCCTGTTGAAAAGACTCCAATTTCTCAAGCAACCAGTCGCGGGCCTGTTGAGACACCGGAACGAATTGTTTGATGGAAGGATTCCATCCTTGAAACAAGGATTCCACTGCCAAAGCAAAGATCTCTTGGTAGAGGTTGGGAACTAATTCAAAGCCTCGATTAAAAATGAGCTTCGCCTCAGGGTATTTCTGTTTAATCGTACGAATAACGTTGATAAGGCCATGTTGCTGTGCCTGCTGAAACGCCTCGTCTTGTTGAACCAATTGATAGGAATCAAGCGTATCCAGAAAAAATCCCCGATACCCCTGACGCCAAAGTGGATCGACGATATTGGTGAGGACGAACTTCGCCCATTTATTTTGGGTTTGATCCACAATCTTTGATTTCCATGCTTTGTTTTCTCCGATAATCCACGCTCCAGGAATGTCTTGAGCATAGGCTCGAGACGGAAGAACTTCTCCAAGACTCACATACGCAAACAGTTCACTGGTGGAGGTCCGGTGTTCTTGAGGGTTAAATCCATGTTCCGGCTCCACCACCACCACATTAAAGGCTTTCAGTTCGTCCCAAGGAGGGTTGGGACCATAAAACACGGCAGCGCTGAAGTCCTGGCTCCAGCTATTCCCAACGCCAAAACCCAACACCAGACAGAGCCCTAAGAGGAGATGAACAACAATTATCCTCCAATTATTCCTGAGCATTAACCTGCTCATTATTTCCACAAACCGGCCCTTTCGTACGCTGCCCCCTAGACCATTGCTATTAATAGAGGGTTCTAGGAAATTTTTGCCGACACACTTCTACCAATACCTCTCATTCCGGCAAAAGGAGGAATATCGAATACTTTCAATAGTTGAGACTATAGAGCTAGGCCTACGTTCTCGTTATATGAGGCAACCTAATGAACGGTACACCCCTGCACTGCCTAGTCGAGCAAAAACAGTGCCGATGCAGGATTTTCTTAAGCGGGGAAAGTAAAGAGAGAGGTCGCCCAGTCGGGAATTAAAGACAAGGGCTAAATTTTACGAAAGGCCAAAACGATGATGGTTCCAAGCCAACCCAAAAAAAGAATATTCATGAAAAATCCTTCCATTCTTATATATATCGGCAGATTAGGCCCTTAGGTTAAGTTATTTCTTGTTCATAGAAGTTATTTTCACTTTTTGCACCTCAGATTTGCCCATTTAATCCACCAGAAGTCCTAATGAAACACGAAATCTCAGACAATTATCCACGCATTTTCTCATGCGACTGGATTAAAAAAGCCCAAGAGAACGGACCCTACGAAGGTGTCAGGGAGTAGGAAACGAGACAGGATGTTGAGATTCTGAAGGAACGGGTAGAGTAATAATTCTATCCAGAACGATATCAGCTAATTGCCGCTTCGGCATACGAGGGACTGGATAAGGCAGGGCATTTGGAGTGAGAAGGATCACTTCATTGAAATCATTCCCAAAAGCAGAGTTTTCACCCCCAACTTGATTCACGACTAGCATATCGAGCTGCTTGTTTTTAAGTTTGGTTTGTCCATGTTCAATGAGGTCATCCGTTTCTGCAGCAAAGCCAATCATACGTTGATCAGTTCGTTGGGCAGAGAGCGCCAATAAAATATCCGGTGTCCGTTCTAACTGGAGGGCTTCACCATTCCATTGCTCTTTTTTTACTTTGTGGGGGTACGATTTCTTGGCTCGGAAATCCCCAACAGCGGCAGTCATGATAAGCGTGGTGGCCCAATCAAAGCGCGCTGTCAACGCATGTAACATCTCATCCGCCGTCACGACAGGCACTCGCGTGACCCCTAGAGGACACGTAAGCTGTGTCGGGCCTGAGACTAAGACCACCTCAGCTCCACGTGCCGCAGCGGCTTCGGCCATGGTATAACCCATTTTCCCAGATGAGCCATTACTCAAAAATCGAACGGGGTCAATAGGTTCTTGCGTAGGACCAGCTGAGATTAAGACCCGCTCCCCTTGCCAATCCCTTCGAGGTTGAAGAACAGTCTGCACTGTCGTCAGAATCGTTTCCTCTGCGGCCAACCGACCCTGCCCCCATTGTCCAGAAGCCAGTTCTCCAATCTCTGGCTCAACAATTATCGCCCCCCGGCTCCGCAATGTCTCGGCATGTGCTTGCACCGTAAGATGAGACCACATGTCTCCATCCATAGCGGGACAAATCACCAAAGGACATTGCACCGTAAGCGCCATCGTTCCCAGTACATTGTCGGCTAACCCCAATGCTAATTTGGCGAGAGTATTGGCCGTGCACGGTGACACGAGTAACAGATCGGCTTGTTCGGCCAGAGAAAGATGTTTCATGTCCTGGTGACCAGAAAACAGATCATAGGCCACCGGCAAGCCCGATAACACTTCGAATGTGAGGGGAGCGACAAATCGCGTGGCGGATTCGGTCATCACGACCTGCACGGTAGCCCCTCGCTGAGTCAGAAGACGAAGGAGTCCAATCGCTTTATACGCGGCAATACTCCCCGTCACCGCAAGAACCACTTGCTTACCAGCCAATTGTGAATTTGGCATCGTTCTACTCTAATTCGGCCTTATGTCTCCGATGGGGG
>JBFJON010000064.1:0-6811 GCA_041617575.1 Nitrospirales bacterium
CTGTCTCCTCTTGGGCCTGTATTTGCCATAGGAATATAATATTCAACAGTCCCACGAGTAAGGGAGATCTCATGGTAATGCAGAATTGGGATGGAAATAAATGGGAAGAGCCTACAGGACTAATCGGTTTTCAGCGGAAAGTCTGTTTCCGGTGTTGTGGAAGAGGAAAGGTTCTCTTTCGAGGAGATGGGTTGTTGGTTTTTCGCCGCTCTGACGATAGAGGATTCGGAATCTAACAAAATACTGAGCCAATGTGTGGATGGACTGCTTTCTAAGGCAATCTTCACCACCATGGTCATCGGCACTGACAACAGCATACCCACAGGTCCCCAGACCCATCCCCAAAAAACTAATGAAAGAAAGACCACTAATGTGGAAAGTCCAAGCTTACGCCCCATGAGCTTGGGTTCCACGACGTTTCCGAATAAGACATTTACGACTCCAAAGCCCAAGGCAACTAAGAGCGCCCGTCCGATGCCGAATTGAATAAAACCTAGCAGGACAGGTGGGACTGCGGCGATGATGGACCCTAAATTGGGAATGAAGTTCAGGAGAAATGCCAACAGCCCCCAAATGACGGGAAAGTCGATTCCCAATATTGCTACCCAAGTGGCGACAATAATGCCTGTGCCGAGACTTACAAGGGTTTTGATGGCCAGATAATTATTGACGGCGTCCGTGATTTTGCTGAATTGCGCTAATGTCCCTTTCGGGTCGCCAAAGGCCGCGCGGACTTTCTGCTGAAAACTCGATGCTTCAAGCAAAATGAAAATGACGGTCAGCATAATGAGAAACGAATTGGTCAGAATTCCGCCCAAACCCGAGAGCATGCGACCAACCAGACGCATGGACGCGCCGGGATCGATGGATTTCAGGAGTAGCTCTTCATTGAGTTGAACCCCCAGGCCTTGTATCCATTCAAGGAGTGGGCTCATAGCTTGTGTGAGTCGTGTTTGATAGCGAGGGATCGCAATGGAAAAGTCCTCTAAGGATGTTCCGATGAGGAGGATAAACCCAAATCCCAGACTGAGAACCCCCAGGATCACCAGAAATAGCGCGACTGGGGCCGGAATGCCTTTTCCTCTGAGCCAAAACACCGGGGAGGTACTGATAATGGCTAAAAATCCCGCAATTACAAGCGGAACCAAAATAGGCTCGGCTGCGCGCATTCCGGCCACAACAATGACAAAGGCTGCTGCCGTCAATAAAAAGCGACTGTTAGAGTTTTGCGAGGAGTGAGATGTTGGGAACATAGGTACGAGGGGCCTGCCTATAGTTTGTAAAGGAAGGTTTCAAAGAAATCACGTTGTTTTTATATGTATTGCCCTATGATACCCGCTTCTGGTGTTTCTGTCTTGGAAGATAAAACGGGGAGAAGGTTCGGCAGTGAAGGGTGCAACCGGATACGGTGCGTAGGGACTTCACCACAAAGCCATAGCGTAATCAAGCGGCCGGTTTTTCGACCTATTCCTGAATAGCGTTTTGCCGTTGTTGCAGGTAGCCATTTCGGATGGCACCATATAAATCAAGTGTTCCTTCCTCCACCCCTTGAAATTTTTCAAGGGATAAGGACCGGAGATTGACTGCTTCTCCGCCCGTAAGTCCCAATCGAATGTTATCTATGTTTGAACGGTCCTGAACCAATTGGGGAATGCTATCCATTTTTACAAAGGGGAGAATAAACCAATTAAAGGGATCAAGAAAGCCATCTCCGATAAACCCCACTCCATCTCGTAAGGTAAATGGTCCAAAAAAAGGAATCATCAGGAAAGGTCCTGGCCCCATGCCATAGGTTCCAAAGGTTTGTCCCAGGTCCTCCGAGGGAGTATTCAGTTCAAACATAATTCCTGCCGGGTCGAACAAACCTCCGACTCCAAGCGTGCTATTGATGAGAAACCGGCTCATTTCAATGCCGGCACCCTCAAACTTGGCTTGCAAAAGATTGTTCAGCAATCTTGGGAAAAATCGAATATTTTGAAAAACGTTGGAAAAACTTTGTTGGACATCGGGAGGAATAAAAAAATTGTACACTTGCGCTACTGGTTTAACGATATATTTATCCAGTCGGTAATTAAATTCAAAGACAACCGCATTAACAGCTTCTAACGGGTCGTATTCTTCCATTTTGGCATCGTCAGAAGACTCATCAAACGGATCAAAGAGTTCATCCTCAACCCCGGTATCCTCGTTCAGCGAAACTTCAACAGACTCCACTAGGGTGGGCTCTGCCCCCTTCTCCAGATCTTTAAGGGTATGGGTCGATTGATCTTTTCCTGCACATCCTCCCAGCCCCAGGGTAAGGCCAAAAATCAACATGATCAATAGCGATGAGGCCTTACTTAGGCAAGAAGAGAGTTTTGCCTGACGTGTTTCAGAGAGGCTGTTCATGGTTATGGGAACGGGGAGAATGGCGTTTATCATATTCAGGCATCTCTTTCCCTGAAAGTTACGTGGAAGAGCTTCCTAAAAAAACGAAACGGACTGTACCAAAATCATTCCCGTTATCCAAGAAAGGCCCTACTAGAAAGATCGCATTTTCCTCTTTATCACTGAGATCCGAGTTCCCACCTTTAATTGGTGCGGTTGATCCGTTGTCAGTTTCGCTGACAGATCGTTACAAAAAAAAGCGAAAGGAAATCACATGTTAAGCTTGATATAGCCTCATTGTTGATGATTTTTTACATCTGCCGTTAATAGATTCGACGAATTCCCTTTGCTTGATATAACGATCCATGTTCTCCCGATCACTAGTATGCAGCAGTTAGTCGCAACAGAAAGCAATATTCCAGATTTGCGAAAAAAGGAGGGCTGGCATTTTCTTTGCTCATCTACATAGGACCAGAGTGCGAAAGTTCAGGTGATATCAGTGGTGCGTTCTCATCCAGGCAAACAAGGGACGTTACGACCATGAACAAAAGGGAGACAGGAATGAGCATAGTGGTTTCATCACAAAAATCTTCGTGGAATGGACCAATCAAAAAAGGGAAAAGATCACATGACCAGGCTTCGCTGTCACCAAAAAATGCTCAGGTAGGAGAAAGTGTTGGAGGGATGCCAGATAAGCAGCTTCCCCTTTATTTGAAGGAAATTGGACAAGTCCTGCTCCTGGACCGTGCGGGCGAAGTGAACTTGTGTAAAAAGATTGAGGAAGCCAACGAACACATGTTGGAAGCGCTGTTCGTCTTGCCGATAACATTGGAGTTCTTGAAAGAACAACGGATGCAGCTCAGTCAGGAAGAAATCTTAGCCAAACATATTGTTCAAAAGGAAAAAGAAGTGGTATTGGACGAGGAAGTGGAAGTTGAACAGACCGAACTTCAGGCTGCTCGAGAGGATGAAGAATTTCGGCAACGGGTCATTCAGCAGCTTGATAACCTCTGCCAATGTGTTCAATCCCTGCTTGATTCGCACTCTGGAGGTTCCAGCAGCAAGAGCAAGCTTGCTAGGGAGAAGAGGAATTCTTCAGACAAAAAACTATTATTGAAGAGTTTGGAGACGGTGAATTGGCATCCTAAGTTTTTTATCCAAATAGAAAGCCGGATTCAGGCTCTTGGAGGGCAACTTAAAGGAGTCTTGAAGCGACTAGGTGTTTCTCAGGAAGATGTTCGCCACATTGATCTTCACAAAAAAGACATGAACAGCCAAGCCTTGGCTGCTGAGGTCAATAACCCTGAACAAAAAGATCTGGGTCTGCCACGTGGTCTTCAAGAAGCCATAGAACATTTGAGGTATTTGGAAGAGCATCTATTGCACATGCCTTTTGCGAACTTTCTGATAAGAGTTCGACAATTAGAACGAGCAAAAGTACGTGTCCATTTGGCAAAACAAGCGATGTTGGAGGCCAATTTACGATTAGTGGTCAGCGTGGCTAAACGATATATCAACCGAGGGTTGGATCTGTTGGATCTAATCCAGGAAGGCAATATCGGTCTGATGCGGGCCGTTGACCGCTTCGAATATCAGCGAGGATATAAATTTAGTACTTATGCCACTTGGTGGATCCGACAGGGGATCACTCGGGCCTTGGCGGACCAATCTCGAACGGTTCGAGTCCCAGTTCATGTGTGTGATGCCATGACGCGAGTGCGACGTTCATGGGATCGCCTGGCAGTCCAGTTAGGCCGAGAACCCAAACTCGAAGAGTTGGGGAATGTCCTCGATCTTCATCCAGAAACACTTTCTTCGCTCCTGAATGCGACCAAGGGAGCACTTTCTCTTGAGACACCGGTTGGAGACGACGAGAATGCACATTTGTCCGATGTGTTGGAAGACCCTTCTGCTGTGTCTCCGCTCTATTCCGCCGAGCGAAAGGACCTGCAAGAAAAGGTCACGTTGTTGTTACAAACACTGACGCCACGAGAAGCCCATATCCTTCGACGGCGTTTTGGGATCGGAGAAATTGAAGATGCCACACTCGAAGAAATTGGCCACGAATTCTCGGTCACGCGGGAGCGGATTAGACAAATTGAGGAACGAGCCTTATCAAAGTTACGTGAACCTCAGCGCAATCAAACATTGCGCACGTATTTTCAACTTTCAGGTTCAGCTTAAACCGAACAGGTGAAGACGGTCGCAAGGGAAGAATGCAGAATGGTGAGGAGTGAGGCAGAGTAAAAAGGGAAAAATTTCTGCGAGGGGGTTTCCACCTCACGCCGTACTCCTCACTGTTTACACCTGACTCTTAGAGAAAAAGGTCGTCGATCGATGATAAAGGATCTTGACGGGTTGTTTCCTGCTGCAACCCCTGGCATTCTTGGAAATTGGCGGTGGATGTTTTGGCATCGAGAAACGTGGCACCGTTAAGATTGGCCCCTTGAAAATCGGCCTCACTCAAATCAGCTTCTCGAAAATCGGCGTATGAACAATCCGTCGACGAAAAATTCGTCCCTCGTGCCAGTGCGCGAACGAAGGTGGCTCCACGCAACGTCGTGAGTTGAAAAATCGTGCCACTTAGTTCGGCTTGTTGAAAATCCGCCCAAATGAGATCGGCTTGAGAAAAATTTGCCCAAGCGAGTTGGCTCCGGTGAAATCGGGCACTCCGCAAATTGGCGCCGTAAAAATTCGCACCGCGCAGGTCAGCGCCTTCGAAATCCGCTCCTGGTAAATAGGCTTCTTGAAAATTGGCATTACGCAGATCCTGATGGCGGAAATCCGCGCCACGCCGGTCAACCTGAAAAAAATCTTGAGGAGGAAGTGAGGATTCACCAGTCTGTTTGCTGCCAAGTTGTGGGGGGTGCGTGATCCCGGTGGGTTGTGTTCGCTTCCAGGTTCGGTGGGAATCGAGAAGAAACGCACGATCTTCCTCCAAGTCCCCAGAGCGAGAAACGGGCTGGGGCGAATTATCCTTATGGTCAGGCATCAATTAATTCCGAGCCGCTAATGATAGAGTATGGCATGATAGGAAGGCGAGAGGTGAGAATTGTTGCACTTCAAGAAACCATAACGAAAATGCTTAAATGGGTCCAGCCTATAATACCTAAGGGTGGTTGAAAACGTGTGGAGCTTTAGAAATGAAATACATGAGTGTCTGCAATCAACAGCCAATTTTTTATTGGGATTTCAACTGGGTATGATGTGAAATGGAATTGATGTTAATTATGTCAGTGGTCGTTGTCCTTGCGCTGGCATATGCCCTGTGGGTTTGGTGGAGAGATGGAAGATCCTTGGAATTCTCCTGTGACAGGATAGGTCACCGTCTTCGATCAGCCTTGGGATTATTAAGTCGAGACGATATGAAAGTGATGCAGGAAAATCTTCAGCACTTGATGCAGCAGTCGGAGGCCAGATTGACCAGTTTGGAAGCGACTGTCAAATTTTCCACCCAACTGCAATATATTTCGAAAGAGATCGATCGCAGGTTGACTCAACTGGAAATGTCTGAAGATTCTAAAAATTATTCAGAATCCGCTTGCTTTCAGCGGCCACGATCCATTGTCCGTTTCGGTCTTCGCATAACACTTAGTGATGCTCTTTGGGGCCATTTGGGAATTAGCAGGGTGGAAGATATCGAGGATTCCCTAATCGATTCCGTCATCCAAGGACCTTTTTGTCCTGTTTGTTTGAAAAGGTGGGTCGGACGGGATCGGTCCAAGAATTCAATGGAGGTTCCTGCGCAATGTCGACACTGTGGCGTCTCTTGGGATCGTCAGGAAACCGTAGAATTGCCTATTTTACTAATCGAGTTGAAGCGGCGAATCTATGACAAGCTAGATGAAGAATATCGAGCTGGTGGAACCATTCAGCCTTACGATTATTAACCAACCATCTTCTTGCCTAAGCCATAGTTACTTGAAGAGGCGATAGAAATTCAAGCCATTTCCTACGTTTGGATTGGCGTCCATCTTGTTTGAATATAGTGGGGATGCTATAACCGACTACCATGTCTGCGTGCCCTTCCTGCTCACAGGATAATCCCGATGATGCAAATTTTTGTGCCCAATGCGGGCAAGCTCTTGTCATAAACTCCCCAGACCCTTCCCAGGCTCAGTCAACTCCGACGTCGCTTCAATTATGGGAAACCTTTATTGGGCCGAGTAAATCGCTTCAGTTCTCATTGAAAACGTGGTGGACATGGCGTCCGGCTTTTTTGTATTACAAGGAAAAATTTTCCAACCTTGAAACTCCTGATGGTCCACGCTTTGCCTTAAGCTGGAACTGGCCCGCAGCCTTCTTTGATTCCTTCCTGTGGTTTCTCTACCGGAAGATGTATATGTTTGCGTTGCTCTATGCCGTGGCTCCGGCTCTGGCGATTTTTATCACTGGGGATATGACGGCAGGGATTGTCTCCAGGGTTTTAGCGGGGGGGAGTGCC
>JBFJON010000065.1:0-6750 GCA_041617575.1 Nitrospirales bacterium
CAAGAGCACCCTGCTCAAGGTGCTGAGCCGCGTCACCCATCCCACCAGCGGGCGGGTGGTCCTGGAGGGTCGTATTTCCAGCCTGCTGGAGGTCGGGACCGGCTACCACCCGGAGCTGACCGGGCGCGAGAACATCTACCTGAACGGCACGATCCTGGGGATGACCCGCCGGGAGATCGACCGCAAGTTCGACGAGATCGTCGACTTTTCCGGGGTGGAGAAGTTCATCGATACGCCGGTCAAGCGCTACTCCAGTGGCATGGCGGTGCGGCTGGCTTTTTCGGTGGCCGCGCACCTAGAGCCCGAAATCCTGCTGGTGGACGAGGTCTTGGCGGTCGGGGATGCGGAATTTCAGAAGAAGTGCCTGGGCAAGATGGGGGAAGTGACCCAGGAAGGCCGGACGGTGATGTTCGTGAGCCACAACCTGGGGGCGATCAGCAGCCTTTGCCCGACTTCTATTTTGCTGGAAAGAGGTACTCTGCGCACTTTTTCCGAATCCAGAGTGGTTGTCCAGGATTATCTGAATCTGGTCGAGAATACGGGTTCGGTGGTCGGAAAATCGGGATATTTGCAGATCCGTGATCTGAAAGTGCGCGGGCAGAGTGAGCGACCGATCAGCTCGGAAGAGACAATATTGGCAGAGTTTGGCATCCACATGTACAGGTCGTTTTGGAACACCCTTGTGCATTTCACAATCCGCGATATGAACAATGCAATCCTCGTGCACGAGCGGATCGATTCAAAACGCTTTCCAGTTTTCTTGGAGGCCGGAAATTACAGAGTTGAACTCAGACTTCCCTCGCTGCACCTTCGCCCAGGCTTATATTCATGCAATGTGAAGGTCGTAGTCGATGACGTGGGAGGCAGAAAGCGGGTGATCTCGGACCCGATCATGCTTAATATCCATGGCGGGGAAAGCAGCGAGTTTGAAAACCCGGCTCTCCTGGAGCCGAACGGTAGTTGGGTGATCGACACGGTCCGGTGATTTATATTCAATTGTCCTCTTTATGAAAATTCTACTGCTTAATGACACCTCTGATTTGCAAAATTGGGGCGCACAGGCCGGTATTGATGCACTGAAGCGAAACATTACCGAGCACAATCCAGACAGCCGAATTGAGTCATTGACTTACAAATGGGTGGCTGAAAAATTCTTGCTTGGCCCCCGGCTGCTGGGGAGCCCGGTTGTCACTGGCCGCAACAGGCTGTTGAACAGGTTTTCCAAAGAATTCCAGTTTCTGCCGCTGGTCGCCGATGAGTATGACTACCTGGCCCGACAATGGCTGCAAGGAAAAGGAGGCCCGCAGGCGGAAGAGTTTCTGGACAAAATAAAAAAGATTGACTTCATCGTCTTCAACGCCGAGGGCAGCGTCTATAGAAATAACTTTACTGCCGTAAAGGCTCTTTTCCTGTTGTGGTTTGCAGAAACCCATTTTTCGGTTCCAGGGATCTTTATGAACGGAACCGTTCATATGACCAGGACCGACCCCATTCTGCCGGCCATGATTGGGAGGACATTTGATAGGCTTAGCGGAATCGCAGTGCGCGAGCCGTATTCTCTGCGCAACGTGAAAGAGTTTCATCCCGGAATTGATGTGAAGTTGATCCCGGACTCAGCCTTTTTTTTCAGCCAGGAGGACTATTGCAAGGATACTAGCGCGGCTTTTGAAAAAACCCAAAGACTATTGCGTGGGACGCCGTATTTCTGCCTCAGTTTGCCGATTTTGATTACAAAAATTCGGAATTATTACCGGCAGCCTCCAGAGGAATCCGCGCTGGTTCGGGTGGTGCGGGGCTTGAAAAAATTCGGGCTACAAGCAATTTTGATGACCAAAGAGCCAAGCGGCCTGTTTTTGGAGCAGGTGGCAAAAGATACGGACTCGGTTTTCTTCGGCCCGGAGCACAGCTATCACGACCTGGTGGCCATCTTGAAAAATGCCAGTTTTTTGCTGTCCGGAAGATATCACCATATCATTCTCGCAAGTATCGTTGGTTGTCCGATTATTCCTCTGGCATCTTCTTCCCATAAAATCCACGGCCTGTGTGAGCTGCTGGAGGGAGTGATTGGCGATCCTCTTGATCCTACAGACCTGCTGCGGCAGGAGGAAAAAATTTTCAGAAAAGCAGAGAGTTTCGTTTTGGAAGGTGATGAATCGCAGGCCGCGCTCAAGTCGATCGCCGCGAAACTGCGCCAACACTCGGCTGAACTCGGAGATATGCTGATCCGGATTTAACAACCCATTGCTATCCGTGGGTGACTTCCCCGTTTCGCATGTGTGTCTGAATTTGTCTTGATGTTTTCAAATTTGGAAGGATCATTCTCGTCTCAGCGGTGAGAGTCAAGCCAAAACTGGTTTCGAGGGACTGCGAAGCATGTTTCTAAAAGCCAGCTTTTTCGCTTGACCGATAGAACGCTTTACTGAAGAAATTTGTAAGATCCAAATTTATATCTCAATATATTAACGTGAATAATGGAAAACAATATTTTTCGTAAATTCTGTCACCCTGACCGAGCCTGGCCCTGAGCAGCTCAACTTCGCTGCGCTAATCGAAGGGCAGCGAGTCGAAGGATCTCGCTCTGGCAAGGTGGAGACCCTTCGGCTACCGCTCAGGACATGCCTTCCAGTCGCTCAGGGTGATCGGTTTTAGAAGAAGGATCCTAAAACATTATTCAGGCTAAATTACCTGGGCCTAACGAATTCCTTCGAAACCCCTCACAAATTAATTATTTCTTATGGGATCATCTTGCAAGCCGCATATCGTTTTAATCATTGCGCGGGGTGAAGCGGTACGGAACTTCCTGTATTCCGATACTTTGCGCACGTTGAGTAAACAGGCGCGCGTGACCCTTTTATCCCTCGTCGATCATGGCGAGGCAATGGAAAAAGTTCGGCCATACGTGGAAAATATCATCCCGCTGAGCGGTTATCGGGAATATTCCCTGGTTCGGTATTTCCGAGACACACTCCATTCTGCCCATTTCCGCTGGCTGTGGAGTGAAAATGTGAAGTATTACTGGGAGAAGCACAACCAGCGGGTCAAAGGCAATTTCAGAGAGGCGCTGAAACTTTTCAGTTGGCGACTGTTTGGCTGGCCGTTTGCAAACAGGCTGATGCTCCATCTGGGCACCAGGCTGGAGCGCTGGTTGAGCTGGTGTTTCCGCCCCACTCGGGAATTTGACCGGCTGTTCCGTGAGCTAAAACCCGATATGGTCTTCAACAGCTCCCATGTTCACGGTCCCCAGGCCGATTTGCCGATGCGTGTGGCTGCTGGGATGGGAATCCCAACAGCAGTATTTGTTTTTTCCTGGGACAACCTGACATCACGCAGCCGAATCTTTCCGGCTTATGATCATTACCTGATGTGGAATGAGGGCATGGCCAGTCAGTTGTTGGATATGTATTTACGGGAAATTAAACGAGAACAGGTCCATGTCACCGGAACACCGCAATTTGATTTTCATTTTAATCCGCGATTCCACTGGGACCGGGAAAAACTATGTGACGTGATGGGCCTAGATCCTGAACGCCCTTTTATCCTATACACTTCTGGCCGGGCAGTGGATTTTCCGGAAGAGTACCGGATTACGGCCGAGGTGATTCAATTTATTAAGGAAATGGGTGGGGGGCGAAGGCCGCAACTGGTTGTGCGCACATACATCAAGGGGGTTGGTGAGGATATGCTGGCATTAGCCCAAGAATATCAGGACGATCCCGATGTGATTTTCCCCCCAATACTTTGGGACAAGCAATGGATCATGCCCTTGTTCGATGATCTCTTCATATACACCAATCTTCTGCGTCATGCAGATTTGGGCATCAATGCCGCTTCCACGGTCTCTTTAGAATTGATGATGTTGGACAAGCCGGTGATCAACCTGGGCTTTGAACCGCCGGGATCGAATCTGCCGCATTGGAATCGCTTTGCGCGCCACGTCGAATATGATCATTACCGCCCGGTGGCAGCCAGTGGGGGTGTAATGGTGGCTCGCTCGTTGGAAGATTTGCGTTCAATGATATACCGGGCGCTGGCGGATCCCAGGGCTGGTACGGAGCTGGGAAAGTCGTTTATCAGCCGGATGATGGGCTCAACCCTGGACGGCCGTTCCGGCGAAAGAGTAGCCGAAACCTTGCTCCAGCTTGCCAGGGAACATCCATGCTGAACACTATTGTGAACCGGATCGCCCGGTTTCTCTGGTGGAGTGGTCTCAGACGGCCGTTTAGAGCCCTCGTGCGGCGAAGTTTTCGGAACGTCGAGAAAATCCAAACCGGCCCCCTGCGAGGGAAATATTTCAACGGTGGTCTGGCGCACATGCTGGGTATTTACGAAACCGAGGTCCAAAGCATCATAAAAAGCCATTTGTTTCCAGGCGCTGTTTTTTATGATATTGGGGCAAACAATGGTTTTATTACATTATTAGCAGCGTCGCTGGTGGGTCACGATGGCTTGGTTTTTGCCTTTGAACCCCTACCCGGAAATGTCCGTATTCTGCAAAAAAATATAGAGATGAACTATATACAGGGATGCGTGTTGGTAGATAAAGCCGTTTCCAATAAGAATGGGAGGCAAGAACTATTCGTTTCTAAAAGCAGCGCGACGCCATCATTGCTCAGAGCCGGCCCCCATGATGTCGAATCGATTTCGGTTTCAACCGTGACCCTGGATGAGTTTGTCCAATCTCATCCAGCGCCAGACTTGATAAAGATGGATGTCGAAGGAGCTGAAGTGGATGTGTTGGAAGGCGCCACTTCATTGTTGTATGGCGACAAGGCACCAGGCCTGATTATTGAGGTGCACGATCAAAAAAAGGGGGAAGAAGTAGAAAAGATTCTCGGAAATGCGGGCTATCGAATCGAGCGCCTACCAGTAGTCGACAAAAAACGGAGAGATTTTCCAGCTCATTGGTACGGCTCACCAAAAGATTAGAACCCCTGACCAGAATTACTCATAACCACAAATCCGAAACAGGGCGCAGTTTCATAGCAAGCATTCGTGTTCGAATAGGAAAAATGATCGACGAAACTGTTCGCTGGAAAATTATTGCTCAAGTGGGGTTTTCAGTATCCTTAACCATGGGCGAATGATAAATCCACTTCCGAATCTGTTGTTGCATATTAAGCGAAGACTCGAAGTTCACTTGGCCAGCCATCGTCGTGCTTATACGATCGTGGTTCTTTCCTTTGTCGTAAAAATCGTCGTATTTATTTTGATCAGTGGAAACAATTCAGAACAATTCCTGGCAAATGACTCGCAGCTATACCTCAGTTCTGCCCGAACATTAGTTTCTGCGGGGCGTTATTCAGTTTCCCCAGATCAAATCAACATTCCGAACGCTCTCCGACCCCCAGGTTATTCCTTTTTTCTCGCTGCAAACTTTTTGCTTTTTGGCGAGAATATAAAACTTGTCATTTTTAATCAAATTATTATCAGCCTCCTGTCTCTTGGAATGATTTACTGCATCGGATGGAAATTATGGAATAAGGGCTTGGGTCAGGTTGCAGCGGCATTATTGGCTTTTGACATTGTTTCTTTTACGTACGTCTTTTTTATCCTATCGGAAACATTGTTTGTATTTATCCTCCTCATCTTCTTGAGTGTTGGTGTTTCGTGGCTAACGACGAATGAAAAAATGGAGTTGAGAATGGTCCAGGGGGGAATTTTATTAGGGCTGGTGACCCTCATCAGGCCGATCACTGAGTACCTTTACTTTTTAATGCTCGTTGGAATAGCGGTGGTGTTGATCAAGGAAAATGCCAATAAGAAACTGATTCTTTGGGGGTGCTTGTTGTTTTCCCTGAGTTATTTCGTGTTAGTCGGAAGCTGGAGGTTAAGAAATTATGCAGTGACAGGCCACTCACAATTGGGGCAGATCGAGGGGATCAGTATTCTCTATTTCCGGGCTGCAGCTGTGATTGCTGAAAAGGAAAATATCAGCCTCGATGAATCTCGGGTGTTAATTGGCGCTCAAAACGTTTGGGAAAAAAGTTTATTGGAGCCAGAAGCTGGCTGGGGATATCAGTGGAAGAAAGAAGGGCTGGAGATTTTGTTGGCGAATCCGATCCAAGTGGCTGTGGTAACCGCAAAAGGGTTGTTTAGCCTTTTTAGCAGCCCCGGAGACGGGCACTTTATTTCATTCGTAACGGGAAACAAAGTCAATGAAACCCCTTTGGGCGACTTAGCGGGATTGTCCTTTGAGACCTTTATGAGGAAATGGCTATTTAACCAGACCGCTGGTTTTGTGATTTTTGCCTTTGCGGTCGGTTACCTTCTTACAATATATATAACTGCAGGTCTGGGGTTTTTTTATTCACTGAAACAGGTAAATCTGAGCGCCACGATTTTTCTTGGAGGGGTTTTGCTTTATTTTATTCTCGTAACCGCAGGACCGGAAGCAACCGCAAGGTTGAGAATTCCCATCATGCCTCTACTAGCACTTTATGGTTCAGTTGGTGCGTATTTCCTTGTTGAGAATTTTCGCAGCCTGCTTGCTAGAAAGGGTATGGGGAAAATGCCTGATCCGTAGTATCGGCAGAATTTTTTTGAGGCAGACTATATTTATGGGCTTTCCAAGTCCAAATCATGTGAAGGGTATGCCGTAATTGAAAGAACCGATGACGCTTAGATTCATTTCCTCAAGCGCGGTATCTTTAGACAGCTAAGCATGAAAAGACCTCCATTAGTAGTCATCTCTGCTGTCTACCCTTTTCCTCGCAGTTCCGGACAGCAGCAGCGAGTTTATTACAAGCTCAA